>WGMD01000015.1 GCA_016125255.1 Planctomycetota bacterium
CGAATCATTCTACGCCTCGCGTGGCGGGTCCGCTGCGCTTGACCCACCCTACTTCGCTAATGGAACATGGGCAATGGAAAATGGAAGACGGATCCGATTTTCCATTGGTCATTTTCCAGTTGCCATTTTCCATTGGGGGACCGGGGAGCGCGGGGGGAGCATGGGGCGAGTTTCGCATGGGCGCGTCGCGAAACGCGCATGGGGATGGCAAATTTGCCTCGGGCGCGCGCACGAGCGTTTGTAAGTGCTTGATTGACGGGGCACGAAGGGCGAGGAAGTTGCCTTGGGCGCGCGCATGGGCGCGCCCGTGCGTGCGGCGATCGGGAAAAGGGATGCGGAAATCGGCGATGGGACGTTGAAAACGGGGGTACCCGGAGGGAGCTGCGGAGGGACGAGCTTTTGGGGGAGTTGCCCGGCGGATGCGCGGGCGGGCGAGCGTCGGCAAAAGGCGTCGGCGATTCGCTGGAATTTGTTTGTCAGGGCGGGATTCGTCGGGTATGTTGAACGTATCGCCACGCCGGGTGGCCGATTTCGGGGGCACATCGTGTGCCCGGGGATACGACAGGGTTGGACGGTTCCGAGGGACTTGGTCATGAGTCATGGCGGTTTGCCGCTGCGCGTGATGGTCCTGGGCGATTCGCCCGCGACGCATGCAAACGACCCATTCTGGTCGGCGCTATTGGCTGACGGGATGTCGGCGGATTTCACATCGGATATGGCGGCTTGTCTGGAGCAAGTGAAGCGCGGCGGGTACGGCGCGGCGGTGCTGGACCTCAACGCACCGGGGCGGAGTCTGATGGAGTTGAGGGCTCTGCGCGGGGAGCGGCCGGAGTTGCCGGTGGTCGTGCTGATCGACGCCACGGACAGCATGGTCGGGCACTGGGTCGTCAAGCATGGGGCGGCGGCGTGTCTGGACCGCAAGTATTACAACGGGGCGGCGGCGCGGCACATCCTCGAACAGGTCGCGGCGCATGCGGCCCAGCGGGCGTAAGCGGACGTTTTCGATCGGCGGGGGATGTGCTACAATCCGTGTTTCCGCATTGTTTTTGCAATGGAGACACGGATCATGACGCAGATGGCGACAAGCAGCAGGACGATCGAGAAGTCGGACCGTTTGAAGGCCCTTCCGCCATACCTTTTTATTGAGATTGACAAGAAGAAGCGGGCGAAGATCGCCAGCGGGGCGGACGTGATCAATCTCGGTGTGGGCGATCCGGACCGGCCGACGCCGAAGTTCATCATCGATCGGATGGCCAAGGCGATCTACGACCCCAAGAATCATCGCTATCCGTTTGACGAAGGCGTGCCGGCGTTCAAGGACTCGGCGGCTTCGTTCATGGAGCGCCGCTTCGGCGTCAAGCTCGATCCGGCGACGCAGATTCTCACCACCATCGGCTCGAAAGACGGGATCGCGCATCTGCCCTTGGCTGTCGTCAATCCGGGCGACATCGTGCTCGTGCCCTCGCCGGGCTATCCGGTGTATCACAGCGGGGCGGTGTTCGCGGGGGGGCGGCCCTGGAAGATGGACCTGACGGAGGCGAACGGATATCTGCCGGATTTGAGTGCGATTCCGGAGGATGTCGCGTCGCAGGCGAAGCTGATCTGGGTCAATTATCCGAACAATCCGACGGCGGCGGTGGCGCCGATGGCGTTTTACGAATCGCTGGTGGAGTTCGCCCGCAAGTACGGGATCATCATCGCGTCGGATCTGGCGTATTCGGAGACGTATTTTGATGAGCCGCCGCGGTCGATTCTGGAAGTGCCGGGGGCGATGGACTGTGCGATCGAGATGCATTCGCTGAGCAAGACGTTCAACATGACCGGTTGGCGACTGGGCTTTGCGGCGGGGAATCGAGAGGTCATCGCGGCGCTGGCGCAGGTCAAGGGCAACAGCGACTCGGGCCAGTTCAATGCGGTGCAGTGGGCGGGCAAGGAAGCGCTCGATCATTACGATCACGAGGAAGTGAAGGCGATGACGGAGACGTATCGGCAACGGCGCGACGCCTTGTGCGACGGCCTGGGCGCGATCGGTATTGAAACGCCCAAGTGTGCCGCGAGTTTCTTTGTGTGGGGCAAGTGCCCGAAGGGGATGAGTTCGATGGATTTCGTGGGGCGCGTGCTGGAGGAAGCGGCGGTGGTCATGGTGCCCGGCGGGGGATTCGGGGCGCACTGCGACAAGTATTTCCGCGCGGCGCTGACGGTCGAAGTCGATCGCATCAGGGAAGCCGTCGAGCGCATCGGGAAGATCAAGTGGTGATCATGCGTTTAGCGGTCGGGCAAAGCCCGACGTTTCGATGGCGAGAGCGCGGGGCGATGCCCCGCCGCTAAACAAGGAGGCGCGTCATGGGCGTGGGCATTTCGTTCCTCGGCATCCTGGTCATCGGCCTCGTCGTGCTCGCCGGCGGATTCGCGGTGATCTATGCGCTGATGGGCGGATTTAAAAAGGACAAGGAGGACTGACATGGCGGCCAAGAAGATTCTGCTGCTGGCGGGGGACTACGTCGAAGACTACGAGATCATGGTGCCGTTTCAGGCGCTCGCCGCGGTCGGACACGTGGTGCATGCGGTGTGCCCCGACAAGAAGGCGGGCGAGCAGGTTCGCACGGCGGTGCACGACTTTGACGGCGCTCAAACCTACAGCGAAAAGCCCGGCCACAACTTCACGCTCAATGCGGCGTTCGCCGATGTCGATCCCGAAAAGTATGACGCGCTGCTCATCCCCGGCGGGCGCGCGCCCGAGTATCTGCGGCTCGATCCGCGCGTGATCAGGATCGTGCGGCACTTCGCGGAGGCGAACAAGCCGATCGCCGCCATCTGTCACGCGCTTCAGCTTCTCGCGGCGGCGGGCGTCCTGAAGGGGCGCGCCTGCACCGCCTACCCCGCCGTTGGCCCGGAGGTCACACTCGCCGGCGGAACCTACGAGGAAGTCGCCATCGACGCCGCGTTCACCGATGGCAATCTTGTCACCGCGCCCGCCTGGCCGGCGCATCCCGCCTGGCTCGCTCAGTTCCTGGACGTGCTGGGCACGAAGATTCAACTTTGAATCGCTGTCAGCGGTCAGGCTTCAGCAGTCAGTCGGACGCGCCGCGCGCCCTCTGGCTGATCGCTGACACCTGATCGCCGACGCCTCGCCACCATATATAGTGGTGCGACACGCCGTTCGCGCCGATATGTGGTGGTCGATTGTGGAAAACGTCGTATCTTGCGTCTATTCATGATGTTCGGCGCAATTTGTTGGACAAAATGTAAAAGTTTTCGCGGCTCCTTAGTCGATGAGGATTACCGGACGCGTCGCGCGCGCCGTCGGCTCCTGCGGCGACGCCGGCTGACATGGAGGTCAGCGGACGGACGAATCTGAATCTGGTCGGCTCGTTGAAAGGATTTCAACATGACCACCTTTGCCCCCGAACGGGCGAGCGCCTGGGCCATCCCTCCAAAACGCTATCGCATCGGAGAGATCGTCCAGCACACCGGCCTCTCTCGCCAAACCATTCACAACTACACGCTCATGGGCCTGATTCACGAATCCGACCGCACGCCCGGCGGGCATCGTCTCTATGACGAGTCGGTCTTCGAGCATCTGGCGCAGATCGCGTCGATGAAGCGCACCAAGCGCATGGAGCAGATCGTGCGACTCATGCGGCTTACCCATCAGCACGTCGATGAACTTCCCTCACGGAGCGGAACTGAAGCGTGACGGACCCTGCTGTCCACAACCCGTCGCCGCGCTGGTCGCAGGTCTGGCAACTGCCGGTGCTCGTGCTGAGCATCGCGCTGTTCGCCGCCGGGCTTTTTATGGCCAAGCCCGAAGCGCCCGTCGATCAGTACGGGCAGGAGTTGCAGAAAGTGCAGGCCTTGGTCGTCGCCGGTCAGTTCGACACCGCGATGGCGACGCTCAACGAGCTCGCCAGGATCATGCCCACTTTGCCCAAGCCCACGCAGGGACAGTTCGAACTGCTCGCCGCCGACACGATGTATCTGGCGCAGCGGTCGAAGGGATGGAACAAGGCGTCCAATGATGAAGGGATCGTCAAGCACTATCAGTCCGCGCGCGATCTGGGTCAGACGCTCGACAATCAGCAGTACGACCGCCTTGTCGATTCGCTCGCCGAACTCGGCCGGGCCGATGAAGGGCTGAATCTGCTGGCCGAGCGCGGCGAGGCCGGCGCCGACGCGCGGTACCACCTGCTCCGCCGCATGATCACGACGGCGATGGCGGTTCAGCCCCTCGACGCTGACAAGGCCGGCAAGCTCATCGACCGTCTGCTCGCCGAGCCGAAGCTGCCCACCAGCGAGGAAGTCTGGGCCACCGCTCGGCAGGCGGAACTCCTCATGAAGGAGGATCGGGTCAAGGAAGCGGTGGATATGCTCCTGCGCCGCATCGCCCGCTTGCAGGACGACAAGGTCGACGCGCTGGGCGAGCTGATGGTGCAGCTTGGGCTCGCGTATCTGGACGACGGCGACATGGTCAACGGCGAACGCTGGCTCCTTCGCGCCCGTCAGTCGCTGACGCCCGACGATGCGCTCAATGCCGATGTGCTGCTGGGCCTCGGTCGTATCCGCTTCAACGAAGGCAACGTCACCGAGGCCGCCGAACATTTCAAGGACGTCGTCGATCAGTTCGCCTCGACGCATGCCTATCCGCCCGCATTGATCGGCCTCGCCGAGTCCAACGCCCGGCTTCAGTACACCGATCAGGCCCTCGCCGACTTCGACAAGGCGGTCAAGCTCATCGGCGTCGACCCCGCGACGAGCCCCGACCTCCGCAAGCAGCTCATCGAAACGCTCACCACGCAGTTCGACCTCCGCTTCGCGCAGGGCGAATATGACACCGCGCTTCAGTACGTCAATCTGATTCAGCAGCTTTACAATCCGCCGCTTCCCGCCGACATCCTCCTCAAACTCGCCACCACGCACGAACAGCTTGCCCGCAAAGGGCTCGGCCTCGCCGACAATCAGACCGAAAAGCCCTCCGACTGGCAGAAGCTCGACAAGAATCAGCGCCGCCAGGTCGCCGAGCACTTCGCCCAGGCCGCCGACAATTACCTCGCTCACGCCCGCGCGGTGACGGTCGAAGATGACGAGACCTACGGCAAGAGTCTCTGGAACGCCGGCGTCTACTACGACAAGGCCGGTCTGCACAAGCAGGCCATCGCCGTGTTCGGCGAATTCGTGACGGCCCGGCCCAACGACCCGCGTCACCTCGCCGCCATGTTCCGCCTCGCCCAGGCCCAGCAGGCCACCGGCAATTACGATCAGGCCGTCGCGCTCTACAAGCAGCTCATCGAAGAACACCCCAAGAGCCCCGAGGCGTACGCCAGTCTTGTCCCCCTCGCCCGCAGCTACATCCTGCAGGGGCCGACCAAAGTCGATCTCGCGGAGCAGGTGCTTTTGAGTGTGGTCACCGATCACCCCGCCCTGCGCCCCGAGAGCACGGAGTATCGCGAAGCGCTGATCGAACTCGGTCAACTTTACTATCGCCGCGGCGCCGAGGGCGACTACGAGAAGGCGATCGCCCGCCTCGATGAAGTCGCCGAGCGCTACGGCGGCGAAGCCGGCCCGACGCAAATGCCCGAACTGATGTTCCAGTTGGGCGACGCATATCGCAAATCGGTGCAGCAGATTGATGAGAAACTCGCGATGGAGCTTCCGCCCAGCAAGAAGGCGGCGCTTCAGGCCGAGCGCGCCCGCCGACTCGACCGTGCTCAGCAGAGTTTCGACGGCGTGATCAACTCCTTTGAATCGCACGACCCGGCGACGCTGACCGATCTGCAGAAACTCTACCTCCGCAACAGCTATTTCTACCGAGGCGACTGCGCTTATGAACTGGGCCGGTACGACGGGCCCGGCGGGGCGATTTCGCTTTATGAGAAAGCGGTGCAGCGTTACGACAAGGAGCCGGCCGCGCTGGTGGCGCTCGTGCAGATGGTCAATAGTTACTGCGAACTGAAGGATTGGGACAAGGCCCGCGCGGTCAATGAGCGGGCGAAGGTGTTCTTGAAACGCATTCCCGAATCGGCGTTCGACGATCCGAACCTGCCGATGAACCGCAAGCACTGGCAGCGCTGGCTCGACTGGACGAGTCAGATGGCGATGACCAGTGCCGACAAGCCGGCCCCGTAGGCACACACTGAGGGCGGAGCCCTCGAAAGGCAGGTCAGGATGACCGTCTCGACGCAACCGGATTGGGCGCTGGAGCTCATCAGTCTCCTCGAGCAGCAGCAGCGCATCTACGAACAGCTCACCGATCTGTCCCGCAAACAGACCCAGCTTGTGAGCACCGGCGACGCCGAGCCGCTCTTGACCGTGCTCGGCCAGCGCCAGCAGCTCATCGATCAACTGACCCGGCTCAACAGCCGCGTCGAACCGTACAAGCAGGACTGGCCCGCGCTGTGGGCGCAGCTCGATCGCATGACGCAGGCGCGCGTGCAGCAACTCATCAGCACCGTGCAGTCGCTCTTGGACGCCATCGTCGAGCAGGACGAAAAGGACCGCGCCGCCCTGTCCGCTCAGCGCATGCAGATCGTCGGCGACATTCAACAGGTCCGCCGCGGCTCCGCCGTCAACCGCGCCTACGGCGCCCCGGCCGTGCGACCGGAAATGAACCGCTACACCGATTACAAGGGCTGATCGTCTCCCATGAGCGTGCAGACTTCGCAATCCCAATCCGCCCCGGCGAGCGTGACAAACGACCGGCTCGATGAGCTGACCCAGATCATCGAGGCCTACAACCGTGTCACCAACAACCTCCAGCAGAGCCACGACACGCTCACGCGCCAGGTCGTGCGCCTGCAGGAGCAGCTTGCCTCCGCCAACGAAGCGCTGCAGCGGTCCCGCCGGCTGGCGGCGCTGGGCGAGATGGCGGCGGGCATCGCGCACGAAGTCCGCAATCCGCTCGCGTCGATTCAACTCTACGCCCGCATGCTCAGCGACGATCTGACCGATCGCGTGCCGCAGCGCGATCTGGCGGAGCGCATCGCCTCGGCCGTGCGCGGACTCGACCGCATCGTCGGCGATGTGCTCACCTACGCCCGCCAACTCCGCCTCAGCACCGCGCCCGTCGAAGTCGCTGAACTGTTCGGCCGGGCGATCGACGCGGTGCGCCCCATGATCGACGCGGCGAATATTCGCATCGTCACGCACATCGACCCCGCCGACCTGTCGCTCGAATGCGATGCCGAGCAGATGCACCAGGCATTGGTGAACCTCGTGCGCAACGCCGCCGAGGCGACCCCCGGAAGCGGCGTCATCCGGCTGGCGGCGAAGCGCGAGGGCGTGTCGATGGTGTTGACGATCGCCGACACCGGGCCGGGCATCGATGCGGAGGATGTGGACCGCATCTTCAATCCGTTTTTCACCACGCGCGCCACGGGCACGGGGCTGGGTCTGCCGATCGTGCACCGGATCGTTGACGCCCACGGCGGATCGATCGCCGTGCACAACGACCCCGAAGATCAGGGCGCGGTCTTCACACTGACCTTCCCGCCGATCGCAGGAGATGTTCGCCATGGCTAAAGTCCTCGTCGTTGATGACAAGCAGATGATGCGCGACAGCGTGACGGCGACGCTGGCGCGCGACGGGCACGCGCCGATCGCCGCCGAAGACGGCGAGATGGCGCTGACGATGATCGCGCGTCATCGGCCCGCCGCGGTGGTGACGGACTTGAAGATGCCGAACATGACGGGCATCGAACTGCTCGCCCGCATCACCAAGATCGACCCGGACCTGCCGGTCATTTTGATGACCGCGTACGCCACCGTCGAGACCGCCGTCGCGGCACTCAAGCAGGGGGCGTTCGACTACATTCAAAAGCCCTTCGAGGGCGACGAACTGGTCGCCACCGTGCGTCGGGCCGTGCGTCATCACGAACTGGCCGTCGAGAATCAGGCGCTCAAGTCCACCTTCAGCGGCGGGGCTTGCCCCGCGCGGCGCGAAATGATCGGTCGCACCACCGTGATGAATCAGCTTCGCGATCAGATCGAGCAGGTCGCCGCGAGCCACGGCACCGTGCTCATCAGTGGTGAATCCGGCACGGGCAAGGAAATCGTCGCCCAGACGCTTCACGCCGCCAGCCCCCGGCGCGACCGCATCATGCTTGCCCTCAACTGCGCCGCGCTCAGCGACAGTCTGCTCGAAAGCGAACTGTTCGGCCACGAAAAAGGCGCCTTCACCGGCGCCGACCAGATGCGCAAGGGCCGCTTCGAGCTTGCCGACGGCGGAACGCTCCTGCTCGATGAAATCAGCGAGATCAGTCTGGCCGTGCAGGCGAAACTGCTTCGCGTGCTTCAGGAGCGTCAGTTCGAGCGCGTCGGTTCCTCGGTGACGATGGACACCGATGTCCGCATCATCGCGACGACGAATCGCGATCTGGAACAGGCGGTGCGTTCGGGCGACTTCCGTCAGGATTTGTATTTCCGGCTCAACGTGCTGCCGATTCGAATTCCGCCGCTGCGGGCGCGCCGGGCGGATGTGCCGCTTCTGGCGGAGCATTTTCTGATGCGTCAGGCGCTGCGCGACGGTCGCGAGGCCAAGCGGTTCGACGTGGAGGCGATCGGGCTGCTGATGGACTACGCCTGGCCCGGCAATGTGCGCGAGCTGGAGAACATCTGCGAGCGCGCCGCCGTGCTGACCGCCGGGCCGACGATCGTGGCGGGAACGATTCAGCCCTGGCTCTGCGGCGCGGTGGTCAGCGAGACCGACGCGGCGATGCCGACCATCGAGGGCAAGACGCTCGAGGAACTGGAGCGCGATGTGATCGTGCGGACGCTCGGGCGATTCGAGGGTCATCGCCAGCGGACCGCCGAGGCGCTGGGCATCGGCGTCCGAACGCTCGGGCTCAAGCTCAAGAAATGGAAGGAGGACCGCCTTGTCGCCAGCACGCTTTGAACAGCGCAAGTATTGCGCCGATGCGGCGCATATTTTGCCGAGAGGCATGATGGCTGATGCGAATTTGCCGCAAAATCGGCGGGATTTCGCACGGCATGACCGTTGCGGGTGTTTTTGTTGGTTCGTCGCGCGATTGGAGCAGTCGGCATGATTGAAGGTCTGTTCAACACCGGTTCGATGCCCGCACTGGAGCGGCTGGTGCAGTTCACCAGCGAGCGCCATCGCCATCTGATCAACAACATCGCCAATCTCTCGACGCCCAACTATCAGCCGACGGATTTATCCGTCAGCGCCTTTGAAGAGCAGCTTGGCGAAGCGATCGACGCCCGGCGGGCGCGGCACGGCACGGCGCAGACCTCGACCGACAACACGCCGTTCGTCGTCGAGAAACTGCACGACAACCTCCGCTTCCACGATGGCAACAACCGCAGTCTCGAAAATGAAATGAAGTCGCTGGCGGAGAACACGATGGCGCACAACGCGGCGCTGGAAATGCTCAAGAACCAGTTTTCCCTGCTCCAGGTCGCCATTCGCGGGCAGGTTTAATTACGGAGTGATCCACTATGTTCGGCGCACTTGATGTTTCAACTTCCGCACTCATCGCCCAGCGCACGCGGCTCAATACGATCTCCGCGAACCTGGCGAATCAGAATTCGATCCTCGATGCCAAGGGCAACTATGCTCCGTATCAGCGTCGGATTCCGATCTTCGCCGCGGGCGACCCGGCGACGGGGTCGGATCTGGGCGTGCACGTCAAGGAGATCGAACTCGACCCGGCGCCGTTTCAGAAAAAGTATCAGCCGGGCAGCCCCTATGCGGACAAGGACGGGTACGTGAACTACCCGAATGTCGATCCGGCGATCGAGATGGTCAATGCGCTCGAGGCGAGCCGGGCGTACGAAGCGAACATCACGGCCGCGGAATCGACCAAGAGCATGATGAACTCGGCGCTGCGGCTATTGGCATAGTTGTGACGCGGTGATGATCACCGCCTTTGAGGTGACGCGATGACGGATCCGCTTGGACTCATTGGAAAGACGGCGAATCTACAGGCCCCGACGCTAGGTAAGTCGGGCGGGAACGCCCCCGCGGAAGGCCCGAGCTTCAAGGATGTTCTGCTCAAGAACATCGAGCAGGTCAACAAGCTTCAGCAGGACGCGGAGGCGGCGATCGAGGACATCGCGGCGGGACGGCGGGATGACATGGCCGACGTCATGATCGCCAAGCAGAAAGCGGACATGGCGTTCAAAATGCTCTTGCAGGTGCGCAACAAAATGATGGACGCATACGACGAGATCAAGCAGCTCAGAGTGTAGCGGTCAGCCGTCAGGCATCAGCGTTCAGCCACAAGGGCTGACGGCTGATACCTGACACCTGACAGCTTCTTTCGGCATGGAGGCCGATTCATGGATTTTGTCCGACGCTGGATGACGCAGATTCACGCGAGAATGCTCGAGCTGACGCTGAGCCAGAAGATGCTCATCATCACGCTGGCGGTGGTCATTCCGATGCTGTTGTGGATGATGTTTCAGTGGGCGGCTTCGCCGGAAATGGTGCCCGTGCTGGATCAGGCGCTCGACGCCCCGCGCCAGGCGCGCATCACCGCCACGCTCGACGGGCGCGGCATCACCTACAAACTCGTCGGAGACCGAATCTTTGTACCGCGCGAGAAGCAGCTCATGGTCCTCGCCACGCTTCAGATGCAGCAGGCGCTGCCCGACGACACGACGCAGGGATTCGAGAAACTCGTCGTGGACAATCAGAGCTGGTGGAAATCC
Source organism: Planctomycetota bacterium (assembly GCA_016125255.1). Taxonomy (NCBI): domain Bacteria; kingdom Pseudomonadati; phylum Planctomycetota; species Planctomycetota bacterium. The sequence goes on from WGMD01000015.1 coordinate 10,666, forward strand.
AGCGAGCAGAACCGGCAGGTCTACAACATCGCCAAGCAGAATGTGCTCGCGCAGGTGCTGCGGGCGTATCCGTGGGTGCGTGATGCGACGGTGATCATCTCCCCGCCGCAGGACACCGGCTTCGGCGCGACGCATCAGCGTCCGACCGCGGCGGTGAATCTCGTGCTCGAGGGCGGGGCGATGGACCAGAAGAAGGTCGACGCCGTCGCCGGGCTCGTCAGCGGCGCGGTCGCCGAGATGCGGCCGGAGGACGTGAACGTCATCGACGCCGTCGCCGGCCGGCAGTGGAAAGTCCGCCCCGAAGGCGAAGTGCTCCCCGGCGACTATCTGGAAACAATCAACGCCCAGGAAAAATACGTCCGCGAGAAAATCGGCCGGGCGCTGGGCTACATCAACAACGTCATCGTCGCCGTGAACGTCGAAGTCGACATCACCCAGCGTAAGGCCAACACGCGCAGCTACGACAAGGACAAGAGTCTGACGCTGCCCAATCACGAAAAGACGCAGAGCACCGAGACGTCGTCGACGGAAGGCAACGGCGGGGAGCCGGGCGTACGCTCCAACGCCGGAGCCGCCAACGCCGGCGCGACGATCATCGCCTCCAACGGCGGCAGCAAATCGACCAGCGAGACGACCGAGACGGAGTCCAACACGTTTGCGGGTGAAACGACGGAGGAATCCGTCAATCCCGGCGGCGCGCCGACGCGAATCAGCGCGACGGTCAACATCCCGCGCAGCTATTTCGTGATGCTTTTCAAGCAGGGCAAGGCCGCCGATACGCCCGAGCCGACGGATGAGGCGCTGACGCCGATCGTCGATGCGGCGCTTCAGCGGATCAAGAAGCAGGTCGAGCCGCTGGTGGCGACGGCCAAGGCGCCGGGCGAAGTCGTGGTGGACATGTTCCCCGACGGCGGCGCCGGCTTCGGCGGACCCGGCGGCACCGCCGCGCCGGCCGGATTCAGTAGCACGCTCATGGCGACCGGCTCGATGAAAATGATCAGTCTCGGTGCGCTGGCGCTGACGGCGGTGGGGCTCATGTTGCTGATGGTGCGCAAGGCCAATCAGAAACCGCCGGTCCCGACCTTGCAGGAACTGGCGGGTCTGCCGCCGAAGGTGATGACGGAGGACGAGTTCATCGGGCAGGCGGACGAGGCCGACCCGGCGATGACGGGCGTCGAGCTTGACGAATCGGAGATCCGTCACCGCAAGCTCACCGAGCAGGTCAACGACATGGTGACGGCCAATCCGTCGGAAGTGGCGGCATTGCTCGGGCGGTGGGTGAACAAGACCGAATGAGGCGCCGGGCGCAGCCGGTGCGACAACTATGCCCAAAGTTTCGAAAATCGAGAAGATCGAAGACCTCAACGGCATTCAGAAAGCCGCGGTGCTGATGCTGGCGCTGGGTCAGGAAGCGGCGGGGGCGATTCTCTCGAACATGGGCGAAGGCGCGATCGAAGACATTTCGCGCGAACTGGCGTCGATCGGATCGGTCCCGCCGATGGTCCGCCGGCAGGTCGTCGAGGAGTTTTACAATGTGCTCATGGCCCAGGCATGGGCCACCGAAGGCGGACTCGACTACGCCAAGAATCTCCTGAAAAACAATGTCAATCCCGAACTGGCGTCGAAGATCATCGGCCAGATTTCATCGCACGTGCAGCGCACGCCCTTCGCCTTCCTCCAGAAAGCCGAGAGCGAAAACCTGCTCACGTTCATTCAGGACGAGCACCCGCAGACGATCTCGCTGATTCTCTCGCATCTGCCGTATCACAAGGCCTCGGAAATCCTGGCGGGCTTGCCCAGCCAGAAGCAGATCGAAGTCGTCAAGCGCGTCGCGAACATGGAGCAGACCAACCCCGAAGTCATCCGCGAAGTCGAGAAGGGTCTCGAATCGCGCTTGTCGAGCATGCTCACGCAGAGCTACGAAAAAGCCGGCGGCGTCGAGAGCGTCGCCGAGATGCTCAACCTCTGCGACCGCACGACGGAGAAGGGCATCATGGAGGGCCTCGAATCCGAAGACCCCGATCTCGTCGAGCAGATTCGCCGGCTCATGTTCGTCTTCGAGGACATCCTGCTCGTCGACGACAAGGGCATTCAGGCCGTGCTCAAGGAAGTGGACAACGACGAACTGGCGCTGGCGCTCAAGACGGCCAGCGAGGACCTGAAGAACAAGGTCTTCGGCAACATGTCCGAACGCGCCCGCGAACTGATTCAGGAGGACATGCAGTACATGGGCCCCGTGCGCATCAGCGATGTGGAGGCGGCGCAGCAGCGGATCGTCGACATCGTCCGGCGTCTGGAGGACGCGGGCGAAATCATGATCGCCGGCCGCGGGGGCGAAAAGGAAATGATCGTTTAAGTCACCGTTTAGCGACGCCGCTCGCGGCGTGTTTGAGTCAATGACATGGCCTTAATCAAACGTTCCCAAGCTGACTGCATCTCCCACGACGCGATCGTGCTGGACCTTGGCGATCTCCGCCGGCAGGCCCGCGTGCTCATCGAGCGGGCGCAGCGCCAGGCGGATGAAATCCTCACCAATGCGAAGGCGGAGGCGAAGCGGCTCACGGATGCCGCGTCGAAGATCGGCCATGACGAAGGTTTCGCCAAGGGCAAGGCCGAGGGATTCGAAGCCGGTCGCGCGGCCGGTCGCATCGAGTCGATCCGCAAGACGGACGAGGCGCTGGTGAAGCTTCAGGAAGCATGGATCAACGCGGCGCGTCAATGGGATGCGGATCGGCGGGCGATGCTGCTCGAAGCGCGGCAGTCGATTCTGAAACTGGCGATCGAGATGGCGTCGAAGGTCGTGCGGCGCGTGCCGAAGGTCGATGCGTCGATCGTCGTGGACCAGGTCGCCGAGGCGATCAGCTATGTCGCCCGGCCGTGTGATGTGACGATCCGTATCCATCCCGATGATCGCGCGCTGGTGAGCGATGCGATGCCCAAACTGCTCGACGAGACGCAGCGCATCGAACATGCGACGCTCGTCGACGACGCCAACGTCGCGCCCGGCGGATGCGTCATCACCTTCGGCAAGGGCCGCATCGACGCTTCGCTCGACAAGCAGCTTGAACGGCTCATCGACGCGCTGTTGCCGCACGAGGCGCGCGCGGATCAGGGCATGGAGGGAACGGAAGCGGAATGACGCTTTTCACTGACACATACCGAACGCTCGAGCACCTCATGTCGCCGGAACTGGCGGGGACGGTGTCGCGTGTGCAGGGATTGACGCTGTATGTGTCGGACCTGTCGCTGCCGGTGGGCGCGATGGTGCGCGTCGGCGGCAGGCAGGGTCACGTGTGCGGCGAAGTGGTCGGGTTCGACGACGATCAGACGTTGGTCATGCTGCTGGGCGATACGACGGGCATTCGGCGCGGCGACCGCGTCGTCAGCGCGCAGGCGACGCAGGTGGCGGAAGTCGGCGAGCAGTTGCTCGGCCGCGTCGTCAACGGATTGGGCCGGCCCATTGATGGTCGCGGGCCGTTGCGCGAGACGGTCGCGCGGGCGCTGTCGCCGAGGCCGCTGGACCCGATGGAACGCGTGTCGATCGATCAGCCATTGGGCACGGGCGTCCGCGCGATCGATGCGATGCTCACCGTCGGGCGCGGTCAGCGATTGGGCATCTTCGCCGGCCCGGGCGTCGGAAAGAGCACGCTGCTGGGCATGATGGCGCGACAGACACAAGCGCAGGTTTCCGTCATCGCACTCATCGGCGAGCGCGGCCGCGAAGTCCGCGATTTCATCGAACACAACATTGGCGAAGCGAACATGCACCGCTGCGTCATCGTCGCCGCGACGGGTGATGAATCGGCCCTGATGCGCATTCGAGCGGCTCGTTATGCGACATCGGTCGCTGAGTTCTTCCGTGCCGAAGGGCTCGACGTGGTGCTGCTGATGGACTCGGTCACGCGGTTTTGTCAGGCGTTGCGACAGGTGGGCCTCGCAGCGGGCGAGCCGCCGGCGACGAAGGGGTACACGCCCAGCGTGTTCTCGGCGTTGCCGAGTCTCTTGGAACGGTCCGGCCGGACGCGCGAGGGATCGATCACGGGGTTCTACACGATTCTCGTCGAAGGCGACGACATGACCGAGCCGATCGCCGACGCCGCCCGCGGGATTCTCGATGGTCACGTCGTCCTGTCGCGCGCGATGGGCAATCGCGGTCACTGGCCGGCGATCGACGTGCTCGATTCGGTGAGCCGCGTGATGAACGACGTGACGGACGAGGCGCATCGCGAAGCGCGGGCGCAGATCGCCCGGCTCATCAGCGCGTACCGGGACGTCGAGGACCTTGTGAACATTGGAGCGTATGCCGGCGGGTCGAACCCGGAGTTCGATCTGGCCATCGAGTGCCGCCCGATCATCGAGCAACTTTTGCAGCAGCGATCAGCCGAGGCGGTGACGTTCGAGCAGTCGCGTCAGCAGCTTCTGGCGTCGGCGGCTCAGGTGATGCAACAGGCCGGTCGCCTGCGGCGCAAGGGCGCCGGGGCCGGCGCATCGGCCGCCTAACCGGGTCAGGGACCCATGGAGCCACGGATGGCGACATTCACCTTCAAGTTCGAAGCCGTGCTGCGGCATCGGCGACTCGTGGAAGACGAGCGGCAGCGCGCGCTGGCGAAGCTCCTTCGCCAGCAGATGATCTATCAGTCGAACCTGCGCACGATGCAGGGCACGATCAGCGATGACAAGCACCAGATGGGCGGGGCGCTGGTGGGGCAGGTCGATGTGAACCGCATCCGCCAGCACGCCGCGCACGTCGCGCAGGTCACCGGCCGCGCCCAGCAGATCGCGGTGAAACTGCTGGCGCTGCACCGTCAGATCGAACACGCGCGCACCCAGCTTCAGGAAGCCACCCGTCAGCGCAAGGCGATCGAATTGCTGCATGATCGCCACCTCTCGCAGTGGCGTCAGCAGATGAACAAGCGCGAGACCAACGAGCTGGATGAAATCGCCACCCAGGCCCATGGCCGCAACATCAGGGCGATCGCCGGATGATGAAGACCGCTTTCCATGTTCTGGCGATCATGGCGATCCTCCACATTCTGGGGGCGCTGGGCTTCGTCGGATACATGGTGGCGACGGACCGTGTCAACCGCGAGCGCCTCGAAGCCGTCCGCGCGGTGTTCGAGAAGACGATCGCGCAGGCGGCGGCGGATGCGAAGGAGCAGGCGAAGGTCGACGAAGCGGCGGCGGAACAGGCCCAGCGCATCGCCGCATTGGAGGGCAAGAACGCCGGGCCTGAAACCGTCTCGCAGAAACTCGAAGGCGAACAGGAGCGCAACGAGATCACGCTCCGCCAGCTTGAGCGCACGCGACAGGAAGTGGAGAGTCTTCAGCGCAGTCTTCAGCTTGCGCAGCAGCGCGTCGAAGGGCAGTACAACGAACTGCTCAAGGAGAAGCAGACGCTGCAAAAGCGGCTGGCTCAGATCGAGCAGCAGCGCAATGACGAAGGGTTCAAAAAGACGGTCGAGCTTTATGAAACGCTGCCGCCCAAGCAGGTCAAGGAGATGTTCGTGAAGCTGATGAGCGAAGGCGGCGGCGAGCATGTCGTCGCGTTTCTGGAGGCGATGCAGCCGCGGAAGGCGGCAGGCGTGCTCAAGGAGTTCAAGACCCCCGAGGAGGTCGCCAAGGCGGTGCAGCTCACGGAGCAGTTGCGCGCCCGCGGAAGCGACCTCGTCAAAGCCACGGAGTCCGTCGGATGAAACTCGCGAACCTGGATCTGTTGTCGAATCTGATCGCCACGACGCCGCCGCGTCCGGTCCATAAGGACCGCGGCGAGTTCGATGCGCATTTCAACGATGCGGTTCGCAAATCCGACGTGCCCCCGCCCAAGAGCAAGTCCGGCAACGGTGCAACCAAGAACGCCGGCGATGACACGAAGATCGAATCGGCGGACGCCTCGCCCAAGGATCGCTCGGACGTGGATGCGACGGACGAGCCCGACACGGAGATCGAATCGGCGGACGCGTCGCCGACGCCGACGAAGGTGAAGGCCAAAGAGAAGGCGGATGAGAAACCGGCGGCGAAGGAGGAAGGCGACCCGGAAGACGCCGCCGCCGTCGCGGGCGCGTCGGCGGTCGTGACGACGCAGGCGGAACCGACGGCAGCGGATGCCGAGGCGGAGGCGGCGGCGCAGCTCGCCAAACAGATCGCCGCCAAACAGGCGAAGATCGACGCCGCCGCCAACGCGCGATTGAACCGCGGGCCCGTCAAACCGGCGGTGGACAAGCCGGAGAGCGAAACGCGTGGCGAAGCGGTTGTGAAGCCCGAAGCGAAACACGCCAAGCAGGCGGCGCCCATTGAGAAAAACGCATCGGTCAAGCCGGAAGTGACGCAGACGGTCAAGCCGGCGGAGGATGCCGCGGCGACCGCGACGCTGATCAAGCCGCAGGTCAAGACCCAGGAAAAGGACACGCAGGTCCAAGCACCGAAGGACGCGCCGCAGGTAAAGGCGAATGCGCAGGAAGCCGCCCCCGTCGTCACGCCGGCCGCGACGAAGCCGGTTGCGGAGCATGCACCGACACCCGATCACGACAAGGATCGCAAGCACGATTCGCGCGACTCGTCGCGTGTCTTGGAATTGAAGCGCGCGGCGAACGAAACATCGGCAAGCATCAAGATCGAAGCGCCAACGACGACGACACCCGTGCAGGCAAGCAGCGTTCCTTCGGAGGTGCTCGCCACCACGGCGTCGCATCCGGCGGCGGACGCAACGTCCGCGCCGCCGGCGCATCAGACCGGCGTCGCGGCGGCGTCGCATCATGCGGCGGCGAGCGATGCCGACGGGCTCAACGACACGCGCGTCACGGAGCAGGCGGTGCGAGCGCTCAAGAGCGTGGTGAATCAGAAGGGCGGGAGCGTGACGTTGCGGCTCGATCCGCCGGAGCTGGGGGCGCTGCGCGTGCGCGTGCAGATGGACAGCGGCACGGTGCGGGCGACGTTCGAGGCGGCGAATCAGTCGGTGCGCAGCGCTCTGGAGCAGCAGATGTCGACGTTGCGTCATGCCCTGGAAAGCCACGGGCTCGTCGTCGATCACCTGCATGTGCACACGCCCGCCGCGGCCCCGTCGCAGCAGAGTTTCGCCGATCAGGACAACACGCCGGACGGACAGAGCCGCGGATCGTTCGGCGAAAACCCCGGCGGGCAGGGCGGCGGGGGCGAAGCGCGGGACGGATCGGGGAGGCAGTCGAATTTTGAACGTGAACTTTTGGACCTGGTGGCGTGAACCCATAACGCGGCGACGAGCCGCAGGAGTCGAACATGGCTGTTTCAGGCGTGGGTGAATCTTCGACGACGAGCGCCGGCGTGAGCAATCGCTACGCCGACCTGTCGAGCGAGGATTTTCTCAAGATCATCATGACCGAACTGCAGAGTCAGGATCCGCTCTCACCGCAGGATTCGAGCAAGCTGCTGGATCAGATTTCGAGTCTGCGCAACATCGAAAGCCAGCTCAAGCTCAACGACAACCTTCAGGCGATGGTGCTTCAGAACCAGGTCAGCTCGGCGGGCGGGCTGATCGGGAAGGTGGTGGCGGGGCTCGACGCGAACAACAACAAGGTGGGCGGGCTGGTGTCGTCGGTGCGCGTCGTCGACGACAACGTCATGCTGGAATTGGACACGGGTCAGACGATTTCGATGGACCGCGTGACGGACATCGCCGACGCGAGCATCCTCAACAAATAGAGCGCCATGTCCGACGCATCCAACTTATTGAAACTGCTCGAACCGTCCGTTCGCCCGGCCGGCGCGCCGTCGCCGATCGCGCGGGCGAAGACGCCGGTGCATCAGCAGAGCTTCGCGCAGATGCTGGACAATGCGGCGAGCGCGGGAAGTCAGCCGCTCAAGTTGTCATCGCACGCGCGGCAGCGACTCAATGAGCGGGGCGTGGAGTTGAGCGACGCGCAGATGCAGGCGCTGTCGGCGGCGGCGGACAAGGCGGAGGCCAAAGGTTCGCGGGACGCATTGATGATGATGAATCAGTTAGGGTTGATCGTGAACATTCCCAACCGCACGGTGCTGACGGCGATCGACGCTGATCGGATGCGGGACGGGGTGGTGACGCAGATCGACTCGGCGATGATGGTGGATGACCCGACCGCGCGGCCGACGCCGAGCGGATCGCATCGATTGAAACTTTAACCAGCGGCTGGACCCCATTTGGGGAGGCCCGGGACGGCCGAACGACTGACGCCGTCCAGAAACTCGGAGGTTCGCATGTCCCTGACGACCGCACTGTTCACGGGCCTGACCGGTCTTGACGTTCACACCAAGGTGCTGGACGTGATCGGCAACAACATCACGAACGTCAACACGATCGGCTTCAAGGGGAGCCGGGCGCTGTTCGAGTCGCAGTTGACGACGAGCTTGACGCAGGGCACGGCGCCGGGCGCGACCAGCGGCGGGACGAACCCGACGAGCATCGGGCTGGGCGTGAGCTTCGGCGGCACGCAGCGCAACAACACCAACGGCTCCGTACAGCCGACCGGCGTCAACACCGACCTGGCGCTCGAAGGTGACGGATTCTTCATCCTGCGCCAGCCCAACGGTCAGTTCTTCACGCGCGCCGGCACGTTCGATCTCGATGCGTCCAAGAATCTCGTGTCGCCCAACGGCGGGATCGTGCAGGGCTTCGGCGTCGACTCGAATTTCAACGTCGTGCCGGGCGTGATCAAGGACATCAACGTCCCGCTGGGCACGCTGACGATTGCCGAGGCGACGCGCAACGTCACGCTCTCGGGCAATCTCAACGCCTCGGGCACGCTGGCCACCGCCGGTTCGCTCATCAGCTCGCAGGGGCTTTTCGATTTGGGGACGGCGGGGGTGGCGACGGGGGCGACCCTGTTGTCGGACCTGAGCGCCGACGGCTCGACGCCGCTGTTCACCGCGGGCGCCGGCGCGGGCACGCCGGGCAACGTGATCACGCTTCAGAGCGTGGAAAAGGGCGGCAAATCGCTCGGCACGTTCACCTTCGAAGTCAACAGCGCCAACGCCACCAGCTCGACCGACTTCGGCACGACGCTCGATGATTTCCGTCAGTTTCTCGAAGACGTGCTGGGCATCAACAACACCGTCGACAGCGCCGGCGTGACCGTCGACGGCACGACGGGCGCACTGACCATCGCCGGGAACGTCGGTACGATCAATAACATCACGCTCCAGACCTCCGACATCTTCTCCAACGGATCGGTGGGTCAGCCGTTCCTATTCAGCACTTCGCAGAACGCGGTCGGCGAATCGGTGCGGACGACATTCGTCGCGTACGACTCCCTGGGCACGCCGCTGACGCTCGATCTGAGCGTGGTGCTGACCAACAAGGACTCCAACGGCACGACGTGGCGCTTCTACGGCGAAAGCGCCGATGACACCGACCTGAGTCTGGCGCTGGGCACCGGCACGCTTCAGTTCAATACGTTCGGCGAGCTGAGGGACGTGACCAATCCGAACATGTCCATCAACCGGACCGGCACCGGCGCCGTCGATCCGCTGACGGTCCTGCTGAACTTCGGCGACGGCACCGACGCGGTCAGCGCCCTGACCGATACGTCCAGCAACATGGCGGCGGTGTTCCAGGACGGCTCGCCCATCGGCACGCTCAGCACGTTCAGCATTTCCAACGACGGGACCATCAGCGGCGCGTTCACCAACGGCCTGACCCGCACGCTCGGACAGGTCGCGCTGGCGACCTTCTCCAACCCCGAGGGCCTCGTCGAAGTCGGGTCCAACATGTACGCGGCCGGCCCCAACAGCGGGCTGCCGGTCAATGTGCAGCCGCTGACCTTCGGCACAGGACGCATCGTCGCGGGGGCGCTGGAGCTTTCGAACGTGGACCTGTCGGCGGAGTTCGTCAACCTGATCTCGACGACGACGGGCTTCTCCGCCAGCTCGCGCGTGATCACGACCAGCGACCAGCTCATCCAGCAGTTGCTTCAGGCCGGTCGATAAGCGCGGAGGGTTCCCATCATGATCCGACTCACGCGGCTTAACGGCCAGCCGTTCGTCATCAACGCGGAATTGATCCGCACGGTCGAAGCGCTGCCCGACACGACCATTCGGCTCGTCAACGGCGACACGTTCATCGTCAGCGAGTCGATGGACGAGGTCGTCGAGCGCGCGGTGGAGTACGGGCGGAGTCTGCGCCGGCTGGTACAGCCGAGCTAGGAAGTGGCCGATGAGGGAAGTATGCGGCGGCCGGAGAAGGCTGCGGACATGCCGGTTATCAGACCCGCCCGACGCCGGAGGGATCCGGAAGTGCGAGAGGCGGGCTGTGATCAAGTGTCGGGCCGCGGGGGTCGATACTTGGTCAATCGGACGCGCCCTGACTGCGCGGTCATGGATGATGGGAGTGACAGATGGACCTGGGAACGATCGTCGGCATCCTGATGGGCTTCGCCCTGATCATCTGGAGTATCTGGGCCGGCGGCAGCTTCAGCGCGTTCATTGACGTTCCGAGTATTGTGATCGTGATCGGCGGCGCGATCTGCGCCGTGATGATCGCCAATCCGCTTGAACGCGTCTTCAAGATCATGGGGGTGTTCAAGAAGGCGATGCTCCATAAATCCGAGTCGACGCAGAAGCTCATCACCGAGCTGGTGTCGTACGCTGAAATCGCGCGGCGGGACGGGATTCTGTCGCTCGAAGCGCAGTGCAAGGAGATCGAGGACCCGTTCATCGTGCGCGGGATTCAGATGGCCGTCGACGGGACGGACCCGGAGCTGATCGCGCAGATCATGGAGACGGAGCTGGAGAATCTGATGGAGCGTCACGAAGCGGGCAAAGCCCTGCTCGACACGCTCGGCAAGTACGCTCCGGCGTTCGGCATGATCGGTACGCTGGTGGGTCTGGTGGCCATGCTGGCGAACATGAGCGATCCGTCGAAGATCGGCGGCGGCATGGCGGTCGCGCTGCTCACGACGCTCTACGGCGCGATTCTGTCCAACGTGGTCTGTCTGCCGATGTCGGACAAGCTCGCCAAGCGCAGCGCCGAAGAGGTGCTGATGAAGACGATCATCATCAAGGGGGTCATGAGCATTCAGAGCGGGGACAACCCGCGCGTGGTGGAACAGAAGCTCAAGACGTTCCTACCGCCGTCGCTGCGCGGCGCGGACAGCGAGGCCGAGGCGGCGGCGTGATCGGATCGATGACGCCGGCGACGGGGCCTGATGCGGATGAGGATGCGAGTGGGATATGGCCAAGAAGCATAAATGCCCGGAGGGCGTGCCCGAGTGGATCGTGACGTACGGCGACATGATGTCGCTGCTGTTGTGCTTCTTCATTTTGCTTGCCGCCTTCAGCGAACCGAAAAAGGACAAGGAATACCAGGAAGTCGTGCAGGCGATTCAGGAAGCGTTCGGGTACACCGGCGGATCGGGCTTCATCCCCAGCATCGAATCGCCCGCCACCAGCATCCTCAAGCGCATCGACGCCATCAATCTGCACCGCGACATTCACGCCCGCATCAGCCGGGCTGACGATCCGGGCGTGACCGGCAAGGAAGCGACGGTCAAGAAAGTCCGCGAAGGATTGCAATTCACCGTCGGCGGGCAGATCGCCTTCGAAGCGGGATCGGCCACGCTGACCGATGCGGCGAAAGTCGAGATCGGCAAGATCGCCGCCGTCATCCGCGGGCAGAACAACAAAATCGAAATCCGCGGGCACTGCTCCAACGACGACCTCGTGGCGAACTCCGGATACGCGGACCTGTGGCAGCTTTCAGCGGCGCGGGCGTCGGCGGTGATGCACTTTCTGACGTCACCCGAAGAAGGGATCGACCCGCGGCGACTCCGCGTGGTGGCATGTGCCAATTACGAGCCGATCGCCCAGCGGGTGTACGACCCGAGCAAAGTGGCGGTCAATCGACGCGTGGAGATTCTGGCGACCGAGAATCTCATTTCCGATTTCGAGGACAATCCCGGGCCGAGTTCCGCGGCCCCCATCGACAACAGCAGGTGACACCATGGCAGAAGAAAAGGTAGAAGCAACCGCGTCCGCGCCCGCCGCCGCCTCCGGCTCCAAGGGCGGCACCATCAAGACGCTCATCATGATCGTCGTCGTTCTGCTCCTTGAAGGCGGAACGATTACTGCTACCATGATGCTCGTCGGCGGACCCAAACAGGTTCAGGGCGTCGGATTGGATACCGACAAGGACGCCGACCAGAACAAGCTCGTCGAGGTGCTCGTCGTCAAGGACAAATACGAGAACCTCAAGTCCGGGCGTCAGTTTCTGTATGACACGGAGGTCTATCTCACCGTCCGCAAGAAGGACCAGCAGACCATCACCGATGACCTGACGGCTCAGAAGGCGCAGGTTTCGATGGCGATCGGGACGATCATCCGCCAGGCCGATCCGTCCTACTTTCAGGAAGCGACGCTGGCGACATTGCGGCGGCAGATCAAGGCCATGCTCGACGAGCACATGGGTAAGGACGCGGACGGAACTTCACTGGTGCAGGATGTGCTGATCACGCGATGCATTCCGTTCCGGGGCGACTTCTGATCGCCCGGAATGGACGAACGCGGGAATTGGCCAAAACGCACGCAGTTTGCCGATCTGTAAAAGAGAAGCTGCGAGGTCACGGATGGCCGATGCCCCCAAATCCAATGCCGCTGCGCCCGCCGACGCCGCGTCGGACCCGACGGCGATGGCGGCGGACGCACTGAACGCCGCTCAGCAGGCAGTCGACGAACTTCAGCAGGCCGCCGACGGCGATGCCGGCGACGGCGCTTCGCCCAGCGGACCGAATTTCGATCTGCCGAGTTTTCAGCGCGTGCTCGCCGACGTCGAAGCCAGCGGGATCGACCTGCTGCATGATGTTGATCTGCATGTGAAGATCGAACTGGGTCGGACGCACATGCTCGTAGAGGATGTGCTGCGCCTTGCCGAGGGCAGCGTCGTCGAGCTCGACAAGCTGGCGGGTGATCCGGTGGACGTCTATGTGAACGAACGGCTCGTCGCGCGCGGCGAAGTGCTCGTGCTCAATGATAATTTTTGCGTGCGCGTCAGCGAGATCGTCTCGCAGCTTGATAATAATGAGCTCGGCGAATCGGAAGAAGAGGCGGAGTCGCCCGCCCCGAAGAAGCGGTAGTCGTTGTTGATTGACCCCTGTGGGTCCGTGTCGGCGGAGTCCGGCATGTGAACAGCCAGGATGGCGCATGTTTTTCCGCACGTTCGCAATGGCGGTCGTTCTGATCGTTGGAGGCAGATGCCTCGGCGAAGTCGTCGCGTCCGCACCCGAGCCCGCCGCCGAAAGCAACACGCCGATCACCATCACCCCGGTGCCCGCGCCTGTCGAAAGCCGCGGGCTGAGTCCGCGAAGCCCCGGATCGCCCGTTGCCGCCGCCCCCGAAGTTGAGCCAATCGAAGCACCGAAGGCGGCCGCCGCGCCAGCGCCGGCTCCGACGCCGCGTGCGACCACCTCGACCGCCGCCGCGCCGACGGCCGTTCCGCTGCCCCCGCCTCCGCCGCAGGAGCGTCTGCCGCTCGGGGCATCAACCGAGTCGACATCGCTCGCCGGTGACGCCGCGCCGCCGACGGGGTCGTGGATGTTTCAGACGTTCGCCGCCCTGGCGATCGTCATCAGCATGATCTTCGCCCTGCGGTTCATCCTGCAGCGCGTTGGCGGGGGGGCGACCGCCGCCGCTCATGTCGCGCCGCTGGTCGAAGTCCTCGCTCGCACGACCATCGCGCCCAAGACGCAGGTCATGTTCCTGAAGATCAACCAGCGCATCGTCGCCGTCTGTCAGAGTCCCGCCGGCATGCATCCGCTGACCACCTTTGATCAGCCCGATGACATGGCGTGGATTCTCTCGCAAATCGAAAGCGCTAAGCCCATGTCGATCTCTCAGGGCTTCCGCCAATTGGTGCATCGATTCGACCGCGACTACGCCGCCGAGTCGGAAACCAGCCCGACCGGCCCCGACACCGGCGAACAGTACATCGACCGCACGCGCGATTCGATGTCGAGTCTGCTCAGCCGGCTCCGCACGCTTTCGCGCGGCAAGGGAAATTGACCATTGACCATTGACCATTGCAAATTGAAAATTGCGAACACTGACACCAGCCCGCGCCGGGTCGGGTCCAATTTGCATTTTTCAATTCTCAATTTTCAATTTGCAATGGTTCTTGCGCTCCTCTTTTCAACCTTCGCCTTCGCCGCGCCCGCCTCCGAACCGGCAGCCGCGTCATCGACCGACACCTCGCAGGCCCTGCCCGTCGCCAACACGCTCAAGCCCCTTCAAATCGACAACCCGATCACCATCGTGCAGGACGCCGCCGACTCCGTCCCGGGTTTCTCCGGCGGGCTCTCTGCGACGATCAATATCATTCTGCTCATGACGGTGCTCTCGCTCGCGCCGGCAATCCTGATCCTCTGCACCTGCTTCACGCGCATCATTGTCGTCCTCGCCCTCCTGCGTCAGGCGATCGGCACGCAGGCCCTGCCCCCGAGCCAGATTCTCATCGGCCTCGGACTTTTCATGACCATGCTCATCATGGCCCCCACGTTCACGCAGATCAATCGCGTGGCCATCACCCCGCTCTCCAACGGCCAGATCGATCAGATGACCGCATGGGTCCGTGCCAAGCAGCCGCTCCGCGATTTCATGTTCGACCAGATCGAACGGTCCGGCAACTGGGGCGATGTCTACATGGTCCTCAACTACCGCGGCGTCGACACCGCCCGCCCCGAAAAACTCACCCGCGCCGACGTCGACATGATCACGCTCATCCCCGCCTTCATCTTGAGCGAACTGAAAACCGCCTTCCTCATCGGCTTCCGAATCTACCTGCCGTTCCTCATCATCGACATGGTCATCGCCTCGCTGCTTATCTCGATGGGCATGCTGATGCTCCCGCCGGTGTTGATTTCGCTGCCTTTTAAGCTGCTTTTGTTCGTCCTCGTCGACGGCTGGCGCCTCATCGTGGGCAATCTGCTCGACAGCTTCGCGGTTCATGGAGGGGGAGTGGGTTTCTAGTTTCTGGTTTCTAGTTTCTTGTTGGAGTGACCGTATGGCGACTTTCTCGAGATTTGAAGACATTGAAGCATGGCAGAAAACCCGTGGTCTTGTCAGCAGCATCTATGCTGCAACGCGCCAGGATGTGTTTTCACGTGACTTCGGCCTCCGTGACCAGATTCGACGCGCTGCTGTGTCGGTCCTCTCCAACATTGCCGAGGGATTTGAACGCGACGGCAACAAGGAATTCATTCAGTTTCTGGCAATCGCAAAGGGCTCGCTCGGCGAGATCAAGAGTCAGCTTTGTGTGGCGATGGATCAGCAATACATCCAGAAAGCAGAGTTTGATCACCTGTACAAGACTGCCGGTGAAATCAGCCGCATGATCGCCGGACTCATCACCTACCTGCGACGGACCCCGATACGTGGCCCCAAATACAAACACCCCAACAAATGACAACAACAAGAAACTAGAAACAAGAAACTAGAAACAAGAAACTAGAAACAAGGAACACCCCGCCCATGACCCTCGAACAAGCAACAGCCATTTTACGGGAATCAATGCTCGTGGCCCTGATGATCAGTGGGCCGATCCTTGCGGTGGGCTTGATCATCGGGCTCATCATTTCGCTCTTTCAGGCCGTGACGCAGATTCAGGAGCAGACGCTGACGTTCGTGCCGAAGATCGTCGCGATGGCGGTGACGGTGATTCTGCTGGTGCCGTGGATGGGTGTGAAGATGATTGAGTTTTCGCAGCACATGTTCGCGCCGAGATGAAATGGATATGACGCATGCCCGTATCGCTGGTTCCGATTCTGCCGCACATCCCGGTGTTCCTGCTGGTGGTGTTTCGCCTGGCGGGCATCTTCATGTTCGCGCCGATGTTCGGGTCGGACATCATTCCAGTGAAAGTCAAGGCGCTGCTCGCGCTGGTGCTGGGGTTCTGCGTGTACCCGCTGATTCCCCCGCAGGCGCCGGTGCATTTGACGATGATGTCGATGGTCGTGTCGATCGGGTCGGAGATGCTCATCGGGCTGGTCATCGGCTACGGCGCGTCGCTGCCGCTGGTCGCCATGCAGCTCGGCGGATTGATCATGGGGCAGCAGCTTGGGCTGGGTTTCGCGCAGGTGCTCAATCCCGACTTCGGCGAAGACACGGACGTGTTGGGTCAGACGCTCTTCGTCACCGCGCTGACGGTGTTCATCGTGCTCAACGGGCATCACATTCTGCTTTCGACGCTGGTGCACAGTTTTTCGACCGTGCCGATCGGGGCGTACATGCCCGGGTCGAGCGTGCTGCACGTCATCACCGGCCTGCTGGCGTCGATGTTCGAGTTGGGCGTGCGCGTGGCGGCGCCGCTGCTTTGTCTGGTGTTTTTAGAGACGATCGCGATGGGCTTCATCGCCCGCACGGTGCCGCAGCTCAATATCCTCAGTCTCGGATTCCCGCTGCGCATCATCATCGGCATGATGCTCGTCATCGCGCTGATCGGCCCGATCTACGAGTCGCTGATCGTCTCCATGCGTCACGCGCTGGGTCTGGTTTACCAATTGTTCGGCGGGTGACACGTCGCCGCCTTCGCGTTTCGAGTTTCGGATTTCGAGTTTGATGTAAGGAACTGCCCATGGCCATGGATGAAATGGGCGAAAAGACAGAGGCCCCGACGGCGCGGCGATTGCAGGAGTCGCGCGATGAAGGTCAGATTGCGCGCAGTCAGGACCTGACCGCCGCGATCACGCTGATGGGCGCGATGCTGCTGCTCGGCACGTATGGCGAGAAAATGCTCGGCGGGATGGAAACGCTCGTGCAGTCGATGATCAGCGGGTCCTACACCTCCAACGCCACGCGGGCCGACGACATCGGCGGTCTCTGGGCGATGGGCATGCAGCTGGCGATGCGCATGGTCGCCCCGGTGGCGATCGGCATCGTCGTGCTGGCGATCGTCGCCACCGTCATGCAGGTCGGCATCCTCGTGACCTTCCGCCCGCTCATGCCCAAGTTCGAAAAGCTCTCGCCGCTTCAGGGCTTCGCGAATCTCTTTTCGCTCCGGGGCCTGATGCGGCTGGCGATGAGCGTGCTCAAGGTCGCCATCGTCGGCGCGGTCGGCGCGTGGTGCGTCTATGACGATCTGCCGAAGCTATTGGCGCTGATCTATCTCGATGCGCCGTCGCTGCTGGCGGCGGCGTCATGGCTGATCTGGGTCGTGGCGATCAAGCTCGCGGCGGTGCTCTTGATCCTGGGCATTCTCGATTACGCCTACCAGAAATGGCAGCACATGCAGCAGCTCATGATGAGCAAGCAGGAAGTCAAGGAAGAGATGCGCAACATGGAGGGCGATCCGCTCATCAAGCAGCGCCGGGCGCAGGTCGCACGGCAGCTTGCGATGCAGCGCCTGCAGGCGGACGTGCCCAAGGCGGACGTCATCGTGACCAACCCGACGCACTTTTCCATCGCGCTCCAATACGACGGCAAGAAGATGGCGGCGCCGAAGGTCGTCGCCAAGGGCGCGGACCTGATGGCGATGCGCATTCGGCAACTGGCGGTGCAGCACGGCATCCCGATCGTCGAGCGCCCGCCGCTGGCGCGGGCGCTGTACAAGGCGGTCAAGGTCGGGGACCAGATCCCCGGCGAGTACTACGCCGCGGTGGCGGAAATCCTGGCATACGTGTATCGACTCAACGGACGCAAGAGCGCCTAGTGATCAGGTGAAACGAGCTTCATGGCCAAAGCCCTCGCACAACTGAACACGCCCCGATGGATCCAACTGGTCAAGCAGTACTCGACCTATGCGGTGCCGATCGGCGTGGTGTCGCTCCTGGGCGTCATCATCGTGCCGATGCACCCGCGGGTGATGGACATCCTCATCGCCATGAATCTGGCGCTGTCGGCCATCATCCTGCTGACCACCGTCTACATCGAAAGTCCGCTGGAATTCTCGGTGTTTCCGTCGCTCTTGCTGACCACGACGCTCTTCCGACTCGTGCTTAACGTGGCGTCGACGCGGTTGATTCTCTCGGCCGACGCGACCGATCCATCGCAGGTCGTCGGCGTGGCGGGCGATGTGATTCAGGCGTTCGGCAACTTCGTGGCCGGCGGATCGGTCGTCGTCGGCGTGATCATCTTCGTGATTCTGATCGTCGTGCAGTTCGTCGTCATCACCAAAGGCGCGACGCGCATCTCGGAAGTCGCGGCGCGATTCACGTTGGACGGCATGCCGGGCAAACAGATGGCGATCGACGCGGACCTGAACGCCGGCACGATCAACGAAGGCGAAGCCCGACGCCGGCGCGAACAGGTCACGCAGGAAGCGGACTTCTACGGTGCGATGGACGGTGCGTCGAAGTTCGTGCGCGGCGACGCCATCGCGGGCATCATCATCACGCTCATCAACGTCATCGGCGGGTTCGCCGTCGGCGTGTTCGACAAGGGTTGGCCCGCCGCGGACACGCTTGGCAGTTTCACGAAGCTGACGATCGGCGACGGGCTGGTGTCGCAGATTCCCGCGTTCATCATCTCGATCGCCGCCGGCCTGATCGTAACGCGGTCGAGCTCCAACAACGACCTGGGCACGGAACTGAGCGATCAGCTCACCAGTCAGCCGGTCGCGCTGGCGATGACGGCGATGTTCCTCGGGTTGCTCGCATTCACGGGATTGCCGGCGGTCCCGATGCTGGCGCTGTCGGCGGGCGTGGGGAGCGTGGCGTTCTACCTGATGCGCAATGACAAGGCGGATCGACAAGTCAATGAAGCGGAGAAGAAGGCGAAGGAGGCGGAAGCGGCCGCGCCGCCGCCGGTCGAAAAACTGTTGACGGTCGACACACTGGAACTGGAGATCGGCTACGGACTGGTGCGGCTGGTGGACGCCAAGCAGGGGGGCGATCTGCTGGACCGGATTTCGATGTTGCGGAGACAGATGGCGGTGGAACTGGGGCTGGTCGTGCCGCCGGTGCGGATTCGCGACAACATGCAGCTTCAGCCGCACGATTACCACATCAAGGTGCGCGGCAACACGGTGGCGTCGGGCACGGCTTATCCGGGCAAGTTCCTGGCGATGCAGACGGGCATGGCCGACACGCACAGCGATCCGCTCGACGGCGTGCACACGCGCGAGCCGGCGTTCGGGCTTGACGCATGGTGGGTCGAGCCGGCGCTGAAGCAGCGGGCGGAAACGCTCAACTACACGGTGGTCGATGCGACGACGATGCTGGCGACGCATCTGACGGAGGTCGTGAAGAACCACGCCGCCGAACTGCTCAGCCGCGAGGAGACGAACAATCTCGTGACGCAGCTCAAGGAGAAGTCGCCGAAGCTGGTGGAGGAAGTGATCGGCGAGCAGATCAAGCCGGGCGAGCTTCAGCGGGTCTTGCAGAATCTCTTGCGCGAGCGCGTGCCGGTGCGCGATCTGGAGACGATCGTGGAGACGCTCAGTGAATGGGCGGGTCGGACGAAGGACCTGGATGTGCTGACGGAGTATGCGCGCAACGCGCTTCGCCGGACGATCTGCAATCAGTACATCGAGACGGATGTGGAGACGGGGGCGGGGCGGCTGTTCTGCGTGACGCTCGATCCGTCGCTGGAGGATTTGATCAACGGGTACATCGAGCGGGGGACGGGCGGGACGACGATGACGATGCCGCCGGCGATCGCCAACCGCATCACCAGCGCGATGATCGGCGAGATTCAGAAGCTCATCACGACGGGGCATCATCCCTTGGTGCTCGCTTCGCCGCAGGTTCGTGCGCAGGTGCGCGGATTACTGGAGCAGAGCATTCCCAACATCGCGGTGATGGGGTATAACGAGGTTTCCAAGGGTGTTGAAGTCGAGTCGGTCGGGTTGGTGCAGGTGGAACTTGCACCTGAGCCGACGATCAGCACATCGAATCGATTACAGGGGTCACTCAGTTGAACATGAAGACGTTCGAGGCAGGGTCGATGGCCGAAGCGCTGAAGCGGGTCAAAGCGGAGCTTGGCCCGTCGGCGGTGATTCTGCACACGCGGACATTCCACCGCGGGGGCTGGCTGGGATTCGGCCGGCGCAACGTGGTGGAGGTCACGGCGGCGAATGACGTGAACATCGTGCCGCCCAAGCTTCGCCGCGCGGTGCTGGAGGACACGCCCGTCGCACCGCCGCCGCGGCGCATCGCCGGCAGCGCGGTGGCGGGGGCGTACGGTCAGCCGGCGCCCGCCGCATCGCCGGCGACGGCGCGCCCGACGCCGGAGATCGTCGTGCCGACGCAACAGGCGATGGCGACGCCCGGCGGGGCGGTGAACGAGGACATCACGCAGATTCGCATGATGGTGCAGCAGATGATGCGCCGTCAGTCCGCCCGCCCGCCGCAGGATTTGCCGGACGTGCTGTTCAATCAGTATCTGGCGCTCCTGGAGCGGGAGGTGACGGAGGAGTTGGCGGACGAAGTGGTGCAGAGCGTGCGCGGGAAGCTCAATGCGAAGGAACTCAACGACGCGGGCGCGGTGCGCGAGGCGGTTCGGCGGGAGATCGCCGAGCTGGTGCCGGTCGATGTGCAGTCGCCGCACCGGGCGCGGCCGGCGGACGGTCGCCCGCTGACGATCGCGCTGGTCGGGCCGACGGGTGTGGGCAAGACGACGACGATCGCCAAGCTCGCCGCGACGTTCAAGCTGCGGGAGAAGAAGAAAGTCGCGCTGATCACGATCGACACCTACCGCATCGCCGCGGTGGATCAGTTGCGGACGTACGCGGACATCATTCAGGTGCTGCTGCACGTCGCGCTGACGCCGGCGGAAATGAAGGCGGCGATCCGCAAGTGCGCCGACTGCGACGTGGTGCTCATCGACACCGCCGGTCGCGGTCAGCGCGACGACGCCAAGCTCTCTGAGCTGCGCAAGTTCATCGACGCGGCCAACCCGCACGAGGTGCACCTGGTGCTCTCGAGCACCTGCTGCCAGTCGGTCCTGATGGAGGCGGTCGAGCGGTTCGCCCATGTCCGCACGGACCGGGTGATTTTCACGAAGCTCGACGAGGCGGTGAGTCTGGGCGTGGTATTAAATGTTGTACGCCGGGTCAATAAGCAGCTATCCTATATCACGACAGGCCAGGAAGTCCCCCATCAGATCGAGCCCGGGTGCTCGAATCGGCTGGCGCAACTGATCCTGGGCGAGGGACTGTGAGAAAGGACCGGTATGTACCAGGACCAGGCGACTGAGCTACGCGCGATGATGCACCGAGCAGGCAGTGACAAGCAGTCGGGTTCCGCGCGCGTGGTGGCGATCACCAGCGGCAAGGGCGGCGTCGGTAAGTCCAATGTGGCGGTCAACTTAGCAGCCCGTCTGGCGAAGATGGGACGCAACGTCGTGTTGCTCGATGCGGACATGGGCATGGCCAACGCCGACGTGCTTTGCAACGTCGCGCCGCGGGCGACCCTGGCCCATGTCGTGGCGGGGCGGCGGCAGCTTGAGGAGGCCATGGTCGAAGCCCCCGGCGGGTTCACCCTGATACCGGGAGCGTCGGGTCTGGCTCAGATGGCCAACCTCTCGGAGTTCGAGCGGGCGCGGGTCGTCAATCTGTTCCGCCAGCTCGAGGACCAGCACGACCTACTACTGATTGATACCGGGGCGGGCATCGGCCCCAATGTGATGAGCTTCCTTCTGGCCGCGCAAGAATTGCTCGTCGTCACCACCCCCGAGCCGACCGCCGTCACCGACGCCTACGCGCTCATCAAGGCGGTCAGTCGCCAGCGCGAGTCGGTGACGATCAACCTGCTGGTCAACATGGCGCGGGACCGCGAAGAGGCGCGGCGGGTCTACGAACGGATCAGCGCCGTGACGCGCCGCTTCCTCGGTCACGCGCTCTCCGACGCCGGGTATGTGCTCTACGATCCGCGCGTCGGCGCCTCGGTCCGACGGCGGTGTCCGTTCGTGCTCGACGCCCCCGATGCGCCGGCCAGTCTGTGCATCAAGCAACTCGCCCACAAACTCGATCGCCACGCAACCGAGCCCGGACAAGGCGGATTTTTCAAAAAAGTTGCATCGTGGCTCGCAGGTTAGTATACTTCCCGTGTCCGTATAAAAGTGTGCGGACCTTCTCGTCAATGGATTGACGAGCAGATCTTTGCAGTTCAAGCGACGGAGCGCTGGGGCATGCCCACGCAAGTGTTCGCCAGCAGTCTCGCGTTGATCGGTTTTGCGATCGCGATCGTGACTGGTTTGGCGGTGGACAATCCCGCAACCACGACCTTGATGCGCGCCATCGGCGCGATGATCGTCTGCTACATCGTCGGCACCATCCTCGGCGCGATCGGCGAACGCGCGATCAACGAACATCTTTCCCAATACAAGAAAAAGCACCCGCTGCCTTCGCTCGACGACCCGGAGCAGAGCGAAGACGTCCTTGTGATTGAACATGAACCCGAAGGCGCTGCGCCGGTGATGGATGCCGGCGGCAGACGCGATTCGAAGACGGCGCGGCCGACCCCTGTGCGCGGGGGCGCTGCGGCGTAGTGCTGTGCGGTGCCGTCGCGTATGACGGTGTCGAGCGATCACCAAGACCGTGATCGTCAAGGAAGAGCCGGCTGATCGGTCAAGGAGCAGACCATGGCAAAACGCAGGACCGCCACGAAGAACATCCCGCTGGAAGAACGTGACATCAAGGAAGTGTGGGTCGAGTACAAGCAGACCGGCAGTGAAACCATTCGCAATTTTCTCATGACTAAATACCTGCCGCTGGTCAAGTACAACGCCGAACGCATCCACACCAAGCTTCCCGATGAAGTCGACGTCGAGGACCTCAAGCAGGCGGGCATCTTCGGGCTCATGGACGCCATCGACGCGTTTCAGATGGACCGCGGCGTGAAGTTCGAAACCTACTGCGCCCCGCGCATCCGCGGCGCGATCCTCGACGAGCTGCGCGCGATGGACTGGGTCCCCCGGCTCGTCCGCAGCCGGACCAACAAGGTCGAAGGCGCCCGCAAGCGCCTCGAGATGGAGCTCGGCCGAAAGGCGACCGACAAGGAAATCGCCGAGTCGCTCAACGTCGACATGGAGGAGTACAAGAAGCTGGCGCGCGACTCGGGGCCGACCGGCGTGGTCAGTCTCAACCGCAAATACTACGAGACGGATTCCAACAAGGACGTGCGCGAGATTGACGTGCTGCGCGATGATCGTCAGATCAATCCGCTCACCGCCGCCCAGAAGCGCGACCTCAAGGACCTGATCACCAAGGGCCTCTCCCGCGCTGAACGCCTGATCGTCATCCTCTACTACTACGAGGAAATGACGATGAAGGAAATCGGCGTGACGCTCGACCTGTCCGAGTCGCGCGTGAGCCAGATGCACAGCTCCATCCTCGCCCGCCTCAAGGCCCAGATGCAGCACCGCGACACCGAGTTCGAACCCGAAAAGGAAGATTAAGTCGGCGGCCCATCCTTCCGTTTAGCGACGCCGCCTGCGGCGTGTTTCTCCGCCGTGTGATATAACACGCCGATGCCCCTCGCCTGTCTCGGTCTCGGCTCCAACCTCGGCGATCGAGCCGCCTATCTCCAAGGCGCTCGCGAAGCGCTGGCCATCCTGCCCGAATCGCGCCTCGTCGCCTTCTCCTGTATCTACGAAACGCCGCCCGTCGGTCCCGTTGAGCAGGGCCCGTACCTCAACGCCGCCGCGGTGATCGAGACAAATCTCGCCCCGCACGATCTGCTCGCCCACCTGCGCGCCATCGAACGCGCCGCCGGCCGGGAGCGCCACGAACGATGGGGCCCGCGTACGCTCGATCTGGACATCCTGCTCTACGAAGATCGCGTCATCGCCGCCGATGATCTGACTGTGCCCCACCCGCATCTGCACGAGCGATGGTTCGCTCTCAAACCCCTCGCCGAAATCGCGCCGCAGATGGTGCATCCGACACTCGGCGCGACCATCGCCGAGTTGCTCAATCGCGTCGAGTCGTCGATGTGAATCGGCGATAAGGTCAGTGAGAGATGGGCACGTAATGCTGCGACGGATGCGAGCCGTTCGTGCCGGGATGGTACCACTCGGTTTCCTGGGCGTTGTATTTTTCGACGTGACCGTCAAGATATCCGCCGCTGAGCAGAAGTTCGCGCGGGCGTGTGGCGGTCGGGTCGGTCGATTGCCAGTACGAATGCGATGAACTGGCGGGATTGTTGGCGCGGACGGGGCCCGCGTCGGCGAAGGGATGCGAACTGGTCCAGTACGAGGTGCCGCCCGGCTCGTTCCACGCCAGTTGATCGCAGGTGAGCAGTTGCCCGGGTCGCCCTTCGCCCATGCGGTCCGGCCCCTCAAAATAATTGGGCACCTGCGTCTTGTACCCTTTGAAGCCCCAGAACAGGAAATACGATCCGTTAAGAATGGCGGAATTGCCCGTCTCGTATTCCTTCTGCGCGTTGTCCGGCCTCTGCGGCGCGAGCGGGCAGTAGAACGTGTCGACCTTCGGAATGTATTTGAGCAGGCGCTTGCCCATCCACCCGCCGTCAAACCCATTGGGCGCTCCGCCGTACACGTCCGGGTGATAATTGATGCGATTGGGCAGCGTCCACCACTGACTCGTCGCCGACACCTGATAACCCTGAATCGACGTCGGGTAGTAATCGCGATTGGCCGAGGCGTAGACGGTCACGGTGGCGATGATCTGTTTCTGATTCGTGCCGCAGACGACGAACTTCGCCGCCGCCCGCGCCTGCGCCAGCGACGGCAGCAGAATCGCGATGAGCAGCGCGATGATCGCGACAACGACGAGCAGTTCGATGAGCGTGAAACCTTGTCGGCATCGAGCGCGCCGTTTAGCGGCGGGGCTCGCCCCGCGCTGCTCGATGCACGCGCCCTGCGGGGCAAGCCCCGCCGCTAAATGCGCACTGCGATTTGCATGCTCGTGTCTCATTTGCGTCGCATCCACACCAGCGTCAGCACCATCAATCCCGCCGGCAGCGCGCCCGGCGCCGGCACCACGAACGACTGATTCATCAGACCCAGGTTGTACAGGTTCGCCACTTCCTGCTCGCTCAGCACGCGGTTCCAGATCGAAAAGTCATCGATGAGCCCGTTGAACTCGGCATTCAGATCACTCGCCCGCGCGCCCAGCATGATGCCCAGCGCATTGGAGAAGTCCCGGCCGGGGGTGAACACGTTCGTGTCCCCGCCGCTGCCGCCGATGGCCCAACCGTTCTGCGTCCCGTCGCCCGCCGCCAGGCCGTCGTAGTACGCGTTGAACACACCGTTGGCGTTGTCGATGACGAGCACGAGGTTGTGCCATGCGTTCATGTCCGCCGCGGTGAAGGCGTGATTGAGGCCGAGGTTGTCGGTGGCGTTGTTGGCGCCGGTGTAGTTGGCGCGGACCTGGATGCGGCCGGCGCCCGTGGGCTGCAGCCAGATCGACCAGCCGTTGTCAACCGAAGCGGAGTTGCCCTTGGAGGCGATGAACGCCGTCGTGTCCGCCTCGCGGGCGTTGAACCAGAGCGAAATCGTCTGGCTGTCTGAGGCGGTGATGTCGTAGTTGTCGCCATAGTTGACGCGTGAGTTGCCGTCGCCCGCCACGCCGTCGAGTCCGTCCGTCAGATCAATCGCCTGGCCGATGCGGCCGGGGGCGGAGGAAGTCACGGCGCTGTTGGTGGTCGCTGCGGAGGCGGTGCCGTTATGCGCCGGGTCGACCTGGTTTTGAATGGTGAAGCTGCCGCCGTTGGTGCTCAATGCGGGCGGGGGCATGGTGACGCCGCGGTTGACGTGACCGTCATCCATCGACGAATAGAGCAGCAGCCCGTTGTTGAGCGCGGCCGTATCGACAAAATCGTACTTGGCGTTGAGATAGCCCTGCACGAGCGCCTGCTGATTGGCGCTGAGCGTCGTGTTGTAGACGAGCACTTCGGAGATGTCGCCGTTGAAGAATTGGTTGACGGCACTGGTGTTGGCGCCGACGCGCGTGAACTGGTGTCCGGCCGGCGAGGCGGTGGCGCCGGTGGCGCTGGCGGCGGCGACGCCGTTGAGCGATTCGGTGACGGTGTCGTCCGAGGCCCACTTGGCGGTGATGATCGTCGGCTGTGTCGAAGCGGTGGCGTTCGACCCGGCGAATGTCCCGCTGCTGGCGCGGGCATGCGAAATGTAGTCGCCGGATTGGGTGAACGTGCCCCACAGCCCCGACGAACCGGCGCCGGCTCCCGAGCTGTACGACGAGCGGAAAAGTATCTGCGTCGACGCCGGCGCGTTGGACTGCGCCACGATGAACCACGTGAACTGATCGCTGTTAAAGGCGCTGTTGGCGGCGATCTGAAGGTATTCGCTCGTGCCGTTGAAACGCACGGTGGGCAGGCCGTTGATGCCGTTGGCGATGTAGGTCGGCCCGTCGATCGCGCCGCTGTTGTCGGTCGCGTCATTGGACCCGCCGACGCTCGTCGCCTGATCCGCCCACGACGAAATCGCATCGGTCCCGTCCTTGGTCACGCCCGCTCCCGCATCCAGATGCAGCAGCAGATTGTTCGTCACGGTCAGCGTCGCCGCCTCGCTCGCGCACGGCACGGCCATGCAGCCCGCCGCCATCGCCGCCGCGATCAGCCGTCGCTTGTTCGTCCATTGCTTGTTTTGCCCTGCGGTCAGCGTCGATGTGCGTGTGCGGTGCCTCATGGTTCCGTTCTCCTGTGGGGGTGCGATCGTTGCGGGGTCATCTCATTCGAGCCGTTCGGAAACTTCAGCTTCACATCAATGATCTCGTGCGGCGGATCAACCGCTTCCTCCGCCGCCTGCTGTGCGAACATGCGCCCGATATGCCGCCCGATGCTCTCGGGGTCGAGCGCCTGCTGCGCAAACGGATAGGGCGGCGCTGCGTCATGCGGGCGCAGATAAATATCCGACGCCGCGATGGCGATGTTTTTGCCGGGTTTGAGCTTCAAGGTCATCGCCGCCGCCAGCGCGCCGTCGGCCAGCGGGCGGCTCCGGGCGATGATGCCGAACGGCTTGCCGCAGCGCTTCAGCAGATGCGCCACCTCCGCCGTGATCGCCGCCGGGTCCGCCGGCAGATTGCGGACGATCAGCGCCCCCGCCGGCAAACCCGCCTGTGCCATCGCCGCCGCCACGCCGTCGTACAACTCGAAATCGCCCGCCAGCACGTTGTCGCGCTGAAGCAGGAGCAGCCGCTCATGACCATGCGACAGCGCATACTCGACCAGCAGCCGCCCGATCTTGCGATGATCACGGTCGATCCACGGCAGCGTTGAAACCGACGGTTGAAGCGACCCGAGCACCACCGTCGGCAAACCCGACGCCGCCAGCGCCCGCTGCGTCGAAACGCTCGATCGCACCAGTAAAAAACCCTCGCGCACCGAGCTGGCCAGCGCCTCGGACACGAGCGCCTGAACCTGCTCCACGCCGTCATTGGCGCGCAGGAAATTGAACTGCACATCCGCGCCGGGAAGCTGATGCTGCATGCCGATGACGACGCCGTCGCTGAGCAGGCCTTCCTTGCGCAGATGATCCTCGCGCACGAGCAGATGGATGCGCTGCAGCGTGTGCTCGTGATGATTCTCGCCGGGGTCGGTGATGAACGTGCCGCGGCGTTGCTTGCGTTCGATGACGCGCCGCTTGGCCAGGAGCTGAAGCGCGCGATTCGCCGCCGTGGTGGACACGCTGAGCATCCGGGCCGTCTCGGCGGTGCCGATGTACGGATCGCCGGGCTTGAGCCGCCGCTTGCGGATATCGACCTCGATCCGCTGGGCCAATTCGGTAATCGTCGGGCTGCGCCCTGACTGGAGCATGAAGTGATCTCGGTTCCGTGCCTCTGACGCTGAGGAGGGTATCAAAAACATTTTTATTCGTCAAGCAATTTTTTTGCTCTTTGTAGAATTTAATTGCCCGCGATATGATGGTCCCGACATCGACACAAGCGGCGCATCGCTCCCCGTCGCGCTCAAATGAGGCCAAGTCATTGTCAAACCAACGCTTGCAATTCATCATCGGATTGGTCGCCGCCGCCTTGCTCGCCCCCGGCTGCGCCGCTTCGGACGTGAAGCCCGTCGCGCAGACACCCCCGGCCGAACCGGCGATTTACGATCTGGGCGACCCCGCGTCCAAACAGATCACGATCCCCTCCATCGACATTTCCGATCAGACCCAGCGCCATGTCGTCATCGCCGCCGGCACCCCGACCGTCTATCAGGGCCACGCCACCACGCTCCTCATGCCCGATGGCAAAACCATCTTCTGCACATGGACCCTCAACCACGGCGGCGCCTGCGGCCCGCTCAAGCGCTCCGACGACGGCGGCAAAACATGGAGCGACCTCATCCCCACCCCCGACAACTGGCGCACGATCCGCAACTGCCCCTCGATCCACCGCCTCGTCGACCCCGCCGGCAAAGAACGACTCATCGTCTTCGCCGGCAACGGCCCGATGTACCAGTCCGTCAGCGACGACGCCGGCAAGACCTGGTCATCAATGACGCCCAATGGTCTGCACTGCATTGTCGCGCCGACAAGCGTATTGAACGTCGACAACGAAAAAGGTCACTACATGATGTGGGTCCATCGCGGGCCCAGCGATCGTGACCACTCCCCGCTCAAGCTCTATCAATCCGAAACATTCGACGGCGGGCTGACATGGGTCAACGAGCGCATGATCCTCGCCGTCAAGGACGCCAATCCGTGCGAGCCGGCCGTGATCCGCTCGCCCGACGGCAAACAGCTTCTGCTCATCGCGCGCGAAAACGCCCGCCGCTACAGTTCGCTGATCATGACCAGCGAGGATGAAGGCAAGACCTGGTCCGCGCCGCGCGAAGCGCCGCCGGGGCTCATGGGCGATCGCCACCGCCCGCAGTATCTGCCGGACGGACGGCTGATGATGGTCTTCCGCGACGTCAATCCCAAAAGTCCGACGTTCAGGCATTTCGTCGGCTGGGTCGGCGCCTATGACGACATTCTCACGGGAAAACAAGGCGAATATCGCGTCAAACTGCTGCATTCCAACAAGTCGATGGACTGCGGGTACGGCTGCCTGGAGCGGCTGCCGGACGGGACGATGGTGGCGACGACGTATGTGAAGTATCAGCCGGGCGAGAATCTCAATTCGGTGGTATCGGTGCGATTCACCGCGGCCCAGCTCGATCAGCTTGTCGATGCATCGCGCGTCCAGCGCAGCGATGTCTTCGTGTCGGGCGAAGGCGGGTATCACACGTTCCGCATTCCCTCGATCATCGCCGCGCCCAATGGCGATCTGCTCGCGTTCTGCGAAGGCCGCCGCAATGCCTCCGCCGACTCGGGGGATATCGACTTGCTGCTCCGCCGCTCGACCGACGGCGGCAAGACCTGGGGCGATGTGCGGACACTCTGGGACGACGGACCCAACACCTGCGGCAATCCCTGCCCGGTGATCGATCGCGACACAGGCGTGATTCATCTGCTCGTGAACTGGAACCGCGGCGACGATGTCGAAAGCAAGATCAAAAGCAAGACGTCAAAGGACGGCCGGCATATTTATGTGATGACCTCCGGCGACAGCGGCGCGACATGGTCCAAGCCGCGCGAGATCACCGACAGCGTCAAGCCCGACGACTGGGCGTGGTACGCAACCGGCCCCGGCGCGGGCATTCAGATCGAGCGCGGCGAACATCGCGGGCGCCTCGTCATTCCCTGCGACCACAGCGCCTTTCCCTGGCAGGGCACCGATTCCTATCGCGCGCACGCCATCTACAGCGACGATCACGGCAAAGCATGGCGCACAAGCGGGATCATCGCGCCCGGCGTCAACGAGTGCGAAGTCGTCGAGCTGACCGACGGACGGCTGATGATGAACATGCGAAATTACCGGCGTTCCGAGGACAAAACGCGCGCGATCGCCTACAGCAGCGACGGCGGCGAAACATGGTCCAAGGTCACGCACGACGAAGCGCTCATCGAGCCGATCTGTCAGGGGTCGATCCGCCGCATGACCTGGCCGCATGATGGCAAAGCGGGCGTGATTCTGTTTTCCAATCCCGCGAGCCGGGACAAGCGCGTCGATCTGACGATCCGCGCGAGTTTCGACGATGGCGGGACGTGGCCGGTGTCGAAGCTGATTCAACCGGGGCCGGCGGCTTATTCGTGTCTGGTCGCGCTGCCGGGCGGGCGCGTGGGGTGTCTTTACGAAGCGGGGGGCTACAAGCGAATCGTTTTCGCGTCGTTCGATCTGGACTGGCTGACCGGGCCGGCGAAGGCGGAGTGAATCCGCAACGCCCATTTCACACGGAGCGCATCAACATGGACCGCAAGACACACGGACTGATCGCCGCGACGTTCACGCCGATGAATTCGGACGGATCGCTGAACCTTTCGATGGTGCCGCGGATCGTCGAGCATCTGATCGACACGGGCATCATCGGCATGTACATCGCCGGGAGCACGGGCGAGGGCGTGTCGCTGACGAGCGCCGAGCGCGAGCAAGTCGCCGAGGCGTACGTCAAGGCGGCGGCGGGGCGGATGCTGACCTTCGTGCAGGTCGGGCAGGACTCCGTCGAGCAGGCGCGTCAGCTTGCGGCGCATGCGGCGAAGATCGGCGCGACCGCCGTCTCGGCCGTGACCCCGACGTACTTCAAACCCACCAGCGTCACGGCGCTCGTCGAGGCCATGGCGCACATCGCCGCCGGCGCGCCCGATCTGCCGTTCTACCACTATCACATTCCGACGGTGACCGGCGTGAACCTGGACATGGTCGAGTTCCTCAAGCTCGGCGGAAAACGCATCGCGAACCTCGCCGGCCTCAAGTACACCGCGTCGATGCTCCACGAATATCAGGCCTGCCTCGAACTCGACGGCGGGCGGTTCGATGTGCTCTTCGGCTTCGATGAAATGATGCTCGGCGCCATGGCCGTCGGATCGACCGCCTCCGTCGGCAGCACGTTCAACTTCTGCGGCCCGGTGTATCAGAACATCATCCGCGCCTTCAACGACGGCGACCTCGAAACCGCGCGTCGCTGGCAGAGCCGCTCCGTCCAGATCGTCCGCACGTTCGTCCCCTACGGCGGGCGCGAAGCGCAGAAGGCCATGATGAAAATGATCGGCCTGGACTGCGGCCCGACGCGCACGCCGCTGACCACGCTCGCCAGCGAACGCTACGACAAACTGCGGAGCGAACTGGAGGCCATCGGCTTCTTCGACCTCCAGCACGCCGCCGCATCACACTGATCGCGCTCGACTCACCCCTCCCTTGAAGGGAGGGGCCGGGGGAGGGATTGCGATCGTCGGTGCGCTTGCAAGTTACGAACGCGGCATCGACGTTTGGAATCCCCCCCTCCCAACCTCCTCCTTCGAGGGGGAGGGGTGAATGGCAACGGAACCTCATCTCTTGGAGGCGACAACATGACGAACGCACGTCGAGCCGCGCTCGCGCTATGGGTCATGCTCACCATGATCGGCCCCGCCCGCGCGGACAAGCCGATGCTCGAGACGATGGACCTCTTTGAGAGCGGACAGCTCGGCTACAAGCTCTATCACATCCCCGGCCTCGTCACGACGGCAAAGGGCACCGTCTTGGCGTGGTGCGAAGCCCGCAGGAAGGGCAGCGACTGGGACGCGATCGACATCCTCCTTCGCCGCTCCACCGACGGCGGCAAGACATGGAGCGAGCCGCAGAAAGCAGCGGATGTGCCGGGAAAAAAGGACAAAAACCCCTTCGCCCTGCGGCTCAAGTTCGTGGACCCCAATGATGTGACCTACAACAACCCCGTCTTCATCGCCGACCGCGACGGCACGGTGCATTTTATTTTCTGTCTCGAATACATGCGGTGCTTTTACAGCCGCAGCACCGATGACGGACTCACATGGTCGACGCCCGTCGAGATCACCGATACGTTCGAGAAGTTCCGCGCGGATTATGACTGGAAAGTGCTGGCGACGGGACCGGATCACGGCATCCAACTCAAGAATGGTCGGCTGATCGTGCCGGTCTGGATCTCGACGGCGACGGGCGGCAACGCGCATCGGCCGTCCGTGACGGGGACGATTTACAGCGATGATCACGGCAAGACATGGCAGGCCGGCGACATTGCCGTGCCGTGCACGGACGCATGGATCAATCCCAATGAGACGACGACGGTCGAGCTTGCCGACGGGCGCGTCATGCTCAATGTCCGCAACGAATCGAAGGACAATCGGCGCCTCGTCGTGACGAGTCCCGACGGCGCGACGCACTGGTCGGAGCCGAAGTTCGATGAACATCTGGTCGAGCCGATCTGCATGGCGAGTCTGATGCGCCTGTCGCTGGCGCACGACGGTCATGGGAAAAACCGGCTGCTTTTCGCCCATCCGGACAATCTGCTCGTCGGCGACAAGGAGGGGCAGCCCGGGCGCAATCGCGATCGGAAAAACCTTTCGATCAAGCTCAGCTATGACGAAGGC
This sequence comes from Planctomycetota bacterium, assembly GCA_016125255.1. Classification (NCBI taxonomy): domain Bacteria; kingdom Pseudomonadati; phylum Planctomycetota; species Planctomycetota bacterium. The sequence continues at coordinate 42,943 of WGMD01000015.1, forward strand.
CGGACTTGGGCAGTGAACAAGGTGCTCGACTCGGGCGGCAGCGGGTACAGCGATCTGACCGTCACGCACGACGGGACGATTCTCTGTTTCTACGGCCGGGGCGACCGCAAGGACTACGGCGGGTTCGCGTTCAAACATCTGACGCTGGCGCGATTCAACCTCGAGTGGCTCACCGACGGCGCGGATCAACTTGAACCGGACTGGAGCGCGCGATGATGCGGATCTGGCGAGGCATGGTGTTGTGCGTGTTCGCGGCGGCGCTGTGCGGGCCGGCACGCGGGGCGGAGGAGTCGAAGATGATGGCATGGTCGCCGCTGCCGGATTTGCCGGACAAGCTGGGCGTGGCGGGACCGTTCGTCGGCGTGCATCACGATGCGCTGATCGTGGCGGGCGGGGCGAATTTTCCGACGGCCGCGGGCGGGGATCTCTGGCAGGCGGACAAGGTGTGGCACGATGAGGCGTATGTGCTGGTGCGCGATGGGAAGGACGGGTACACGTGGTTGACGGGTTTCAAGCTCGATCGGCCGGTGGCGTACGGCGCGTGCGTCAGCACGGAGCGGGGCGTCGTCTGCATGGGCGGTAATGACGCGAAGGGCGTGTTTTCCCGGTGTTTTTTGCTCAAATGGGATGCGGACACGCGCACGCTGACGCAGTCGCCCTTGCCGGATTTGCCGGAGCCGTGCGCGTTCGGGGCGGCGGCTCGGATCGGGGACACGATCTATCTGGCCGGCGGTCAGAACGGGGCGTCGCTCGAGACGGCGATGAGCAATTTCTGGGCGCTGCATCTGACGAAGGACGGGGCGGACCCATGGGAGAAACTGCCGGCTTGGCCGGGGCAGAGCCGGGCGTTCAATCTGACGCTCGCGCAGCACAATGGGTTTGACGATTGCATTTACGTCATGAGCGGGCGGCGTCAGAAGGAGGGCGTGAGCGGCGTCGACGGCATGGACCCGCTGCGCGACGTGTATGAATTTAATCCAAAGACGCGTGCGTGGCGCAAGCGCAGCGATGTGCCGGTGTGCGTCATGGCGGGGACCGGCGCGGCGGTGGGGCAGTCGCACCTGTTCGTGCTCAGCGGCGCGGACGGTTCGCTGTTCGCGAAGGCGGATGAACTCAAGGACGCGCATCCGGGTTTTCCGAAGCGGGCGTGGGCGTATCACACAATCACGGACACCTGGATCGACGCGGGCACGACACCGATGAATCAGGTGACGACGCCGGCGGTGAAGTGGGACGGGGCGATGGTGATCGCGGCGGGGGAGGTGCGGCCGCGCGTGCGTTCGAGCGAAGTGTGGCGCATCCTGCCGCTCGAGCACGGCGTGGCGTTCGGGCCGATCAACTTCGCCGTGTTGATCGTGTACCTGCTCGCCATGGTCGGCGTCGGCGTCTACTTCGCGAACAAGAACACGGACACCGACGATTATTTCCGTGGGGGGCAGCGGATTCCCTGGTGGGTGGCGGGCTGTTCGATCTTCGCGACGATGCTCAGTTCGATTACATACATGGCCGTCCCCGCCACGGCCTACGCGCAGAACTGGGTGCTGATCGTGGCGAACTTCATGATCCCCGCCGTCGCCCCGCTGGCCGTCTACGTCGCCCTCCCGTTCTTCCGCCGCATCGACGCCACCAGCGCCTACGAATACCTCTCCAAGCGATTCAACCTGCCCGTGCGGCTTTTCGGCAGCGGGCTCTTCACCGTGTTCCACATCTTCCGCATGGGCATCGTCATGTCCCTGGCGGCCCTCGCGCTCGCGTCCGTCACGCCGCTCTCGCCCGTGCAGGGCCTGCTCATCATGGGCCTCTTGAGCATCATCTACTGCACGCTCGGCGGCATCGAAGCCGTCGTCTGGACCGACACGATTCAGACTTTCGTCCTGCTCGGCGGAGCGATGGTGTGCTTCGTCCTGGTGATCATCGACATCGACGGCGGGCTGGGCCGATTCTTCGACATCGCCATGACCGACCACAAAATGCACATGGTCAACTTCGACTTTTCGGAAACGAGCTACATGACGATGGCGATCTGGGTCGTCGTGCTCGGCGGGCTCGGTCAGAATGTTTCGTCCTATGTCGCCGATCAGGCCGTCGTGCAGCGGTACATGACGACAAGCGACGCCGACACCGCCGCGCGGTCCATCTGGATGAACGCCGCGCTGACGATCCCCGCCTCGTTCCTCTTCTTCGGCATGGGCACCGCCCTCTACGTCTACTACAAGCTCCATCCACAGCAGCTTGATCCGACGATCAACACGGACCAGATCTTCCCGCTGTTCATCTCGACGCGCCTCCCCGTCGGCGCGGCGGGACTCATCGTGGCGGGCATCTTCGCCGCGGCGCAGTCCACGATCTCCACCAGCATGAACTCCACCGCCACGACCCTCGTCACCGACTTCATGCGCCCCTTCAATCTCTGCCGCACCGAACGCGGCTACCTCAATGCCGGACGCACGCTGACCCTCGCCCTCGGCGTGGCCGGCACGATCATCGGCCTGCTCTTCGTCGACGCCAGCAACCGCCTGCGCTTCGCCTCATTCCTCTGGATCATCGGCCTGTTCATGGGCGTGCTCGGCGGGCTGTTCTGCCTCGGCATCCTCACGCGCCGCGCCAACGGACTCGGCGCCTTCATCGGCGTCGTCAGCGGCGTGGCGGCCATCATCGCGCTGAATCTCTACAGCCACATCCACTGGTACCTCTACGCCCCCGTCGGCATCGTCATCTGTTTCAGCATCGGCTATCTCGCCAGCATCGTCATGCCCGCTTCGCCAAAGAACATCGACGGATTGACGATCTACACGATGCGGCAACCGGTCGCATCGAACGCGAGCGCGCCGGCGGCGACGACGGTGGAGTGAGGTGCTTGTCCCCTCCCCCTGCAAGGGGGAGGTTGGGTGGGGGTGAATCGCATCAGTCTGAACCTGTTGCGATTTGAAGCATGCTCCTACGGATGCGCTTCACCCTCCCCCGGCCCCTCCCTCGGAGGGAGGGGGGTTAGATTTCCACCAGAAGCCGGGCCGGCTCCTCGATGGTTTCCTTGACGCGTTTGAGGAACGTCACGGCTTCGCGGCCGTCGACGATGCGGTGATCGTAGGTCAAAGCGATGTACATCATCGGCCGGACGACGACCTGCCCGTCGACCGCGATCGGGCGTTCCTGAATCGAGTGCATGCCCAGCACGCCCGACTGAGGCGGGTTGATGATCGGCGTGGACATGAGCGACCCGAAGATGCCGCCGTTGGTGATCGTGAACGTGCCGCCCTCAAGGTCGTGCGGCTCGAGTTTGCCTTCGTTGGCCCGGCGGGCGAAGTCGGCGATCGTCAGCTCCACCTGCGCGAAGCTCAGCCGTTCGCAGTCGCGCACGATCGGAACGACCAATCCCTTGGCGGCGCTGACGGCGATGCCGATGTCGAAGTAGTTGCGATAGACGATCTGCTTGCCGGTGATGCGGGCGTTGAGCGCGGGGCACTGGCGCAGGGCGTCGACGGTGGCTTTGACGAAGAACGACATGAACCCGAGCTTGATGCCGTAGCGCTGCTCGAACGACGGGTTGTAGCGCTTGCGCAGCGCCATGACCTGCGACATGTCCACTTCGTTGAACGTCGTGAGCAGCGCGGCGTTGTGCTGCGCGTCGACGAGCCGGCGGGCGATCGTCTGGCGCAAAAACGACATGGGCACGACTTCCTCGCCGCGCTCATCGGGCACATAGGGCTTTTCCATCGGCGCCGGCCGCTCGGCGACGCGCGTCGCCGGAGCCGGGGCCGCGGCGGGCGCCGGTGAGGGCGCGGGCTTGGCGGCTGGGGGCGGCGTCGCGGGGGCGGCTTTGGGCGCGGCCTTCGCTTCGCTCTTCGCTGGTGCGGCGGCGGGCGCGCTCTCCGACGCGGCGGCCTTGCCGTTGGTTTCGATCATCGCGATGACATCGCCGACCTGGCAGATGTCGCCGTCGCGCTTGGCGACGTGCGTCAGCGTCCCGGCGACCGGCGAGGGAATCTCGACCGACGCCTTTTCGCTTTCGACTTCGACGACCGGCTCGTCCTTGGCGACGGCCTGACCTTCGGTCTTGAGCCATTGAAGGATGGACACTTCGGTGATGGACTCACCCAACTGCGGGATTTTCAATTCGGTGGACATGCGTTTCTCTAAGTTGGTCTATATCGCCGCTCGGCGCGGCGGTCAATGGCACGACCCCACGGGGACGCCGCCGAATACATTGGACATGAGCTGCTCCTGCTCGAGCTTGTGCGCCGAGTGCGAACCGGTCGCCGGGCTCGCCGACTCCGGCCGCGTGATCGACGAAAGCGGCATCCGCCCCAGCAGGTCACAACCAAAACGATTGAAAATATAAGGCCAGGCGCCCATGTTCGCCGGCTCGTCCTGCACCCAGAACGTCGGCGTCCCATCGCTGTACGGCGCCAGCGCTTCCTCAAGCTGCTGCATCGGCATCGGGTAAAGCTGCTCGAGCCGAACGATCGCCACGTCGTCCCGGCCCAGTTCCTTGCGCCGGTTGACCAGCTCGTAGTAAATCTTGCCCGTACACAGCACGATCCGATCCACCTTGCCCGCCTCCACGACATCGTCCGCGATCACGCGCTTGAACACCCCGCTGCTCATCTCGTCCAGCGACGACGTCGCGGCGGGAAGACGCAACAGACTCTTGGGCGTGAACACGATCAGCGGCTTGCGCCACGGACGCACGACCTGACGCCGCAGGCAGTGGAAATACTGCGCGGGCGTGGTCGGCTGAACGATCTGCATGTTCTGCTCGGCGGCGAGCATCAGGAAGCGCTCCATCCGGGCGCTGGAGTGCTCGGGGCCCTGACCTTCAAAACCGTGCGGCAGCAGCAGCGTCAGACCCGACAGCCGCCGCCACTTGTCTTCGGCCGAAGCGATGAACTGATCGATGATGACCTGCGCGACGTTCACGAAGTCGCCGAACTGGGCTTCCCAGATGATCAATCCCTCGGGCGTGTCCAGACTGTAGCCGTATTCAAATCCGAGCACGGCCGCTTCGGACAGCGGGCTGTTGTGAATCTCGATCGGCGCGGCCGACTCGCCGAGGTTGGCGAAAAGCGAATGTCGATCGCCGTTCTCGACATCGTGCAGGACGGCGTGGCGCTGGCTGAACGTGCCGCGCTCCGAGTCCTGCCCGGTCATGCGGATGCGGTGCTGCGAAGTGGCGAGCGTCGCGAAGGCGAGCAGCTCGGCCGTGGACCAGTCCAGCGGTTTGTCGCCGCTCGCCATCTCCCGCCGCGCTTCCATGACGCGCGCCGCCTTGCGGTGCGGATGGAAATTCTCCGGCAGCGTCGTCATGCGCGTCAAAAGATCCTTGAGCCGCGTCTTGTCCACGCCCGTCGAATCATCGCGCACGTTCGACTCGTCCCCGCCGACGTAGTTCTTCCAGTCGCCGATGCGCTCGTCGGGCCGGGGCAGATAGTCGGTGTCGCGCGCTTCGGCCAGCGCCTTCTCGAACTCGGCGGTGCGCCAGTTGGCCAGCGCGTCCGCTTCCTCGCGGGAGACGTCGCCCATCTTCAAGAGCTTGTTGAGATAACCCTCGCGCACGCTCGGGCGCTGATTGATCGCCTTGTACATGAGCGGCTGCGTGAATTCGGGTTCGTCGCCTTCGTTGTGGCCCCGGCGGCGATAGCAGTACATGTCGATCACCGCGTCGCGCTTGAACTTGCGGCGGAAGTCCATGCCCAGCCGCACCACCTGCGCCACCGCTTCCGGGTCTTCGCCGTTGACGTGGAAGATCGGAATATCGAGCATTTTCGCGATGTCGGTGCAGTACGCGTTGGAGCGGTACTGTTTGGGCAGCGTGGTGAAGCCGACCTGGTTGTTGACGATGATGTGCAGCGTGCCGCCGACGCCGTAGCCCTCGAGCTGGCTGAGGTTGAGCGTTTCCTGCACGACGCCTTCGCCGGCGAAAGCGGAGTCGCCGTGGATGAGCAGGGTCATGCCGCGTTTGCGGGCGGTGTCGTTGTTGCGGTCCTGCTTGGCGCGGACGCGGCCCTCGGCGACGCAGCCGATGAACTCCAAATGCGAGGGGTTGAAGCACAGCGACAGGTGCACCTTGTGACCATTGGTGGTGCGCCAGTCGTTGGAATGACCCAGGTGATACTTCACGTCGCCGCCGCCCATGTACAGGTGCGGGTCCATGTCCTCGAACTCGCGGAAGATCACGCGCGGGCTCTTGCCCATGATGTTCGCCAGCACGTTGAGCCGGCCGCGGTGCGCCATGCCGATCACGAACTCGTCGATGCCCTGTTCGCCGCCGTATTCGATCGCAAGATCGAGCAGCGGGATGAGCGTCTCGGCGCCTTCCAAGCTGAACGTCTTGGCGCCGACGTACTTGGTCGCCAGGAACGACTCGAAGACGACCGCATCGGTGAGCCGCTTGAGGATGCGAAGCTGTTCGGCGCGGCTGAGCGTCAGCCGGTTCTCCGTGCTTTCCATGCGATACTGAAGCCACTTGCGGACTTCGGTATCGGTGATGTGCATGAACTGGACGCCGATCGAACGGCAGTAGGTATTGCGAAGGCGCTGAACGATCTGGCGGAGGGTTTGCGTTTTGGGGCCGGCGGTGGCGTCGGTGGAGAACGGATGATCCATGTCCGAATCGCTCAAGCCCAGCGAGACGGGGTCGAGTTCGGGCCAGTGTTGTCGCGGTTGATCGAGCGGATCGACCTTGGCGATCATGTGCCCGCGCACCCGGTAGTTGCGGATGAGCAGGTCCACGCGTTCCTGAAGCAGCTCCAACGCCGCGCCGGTGTGATCGAGGACGCGCGGTTTGGCGATGGGCGAAACCTTCGCCGCCGGGGAGCCGGGCGTCGGCGTCGCGACCGACGGGATGCGCGTGGCGAACATGCTCTGCGGCTTGAACGAGGGGCCGAGCTGAAGCGTGGCGTGCCCGTTGCCGTTGCCGTTCTCGGCGGGCTCTTCCGGGCCGACGTCCTCCCCGCTCAGGGAGCGGAAATAGCGACGCCATTGCGGGGATACGGATTCGGGGTCGTCGAGGAACATCGCATACTGCTGCTCGACGAACGTAAGACTATGCGAATTTTGGGGAAGGTCCATTTCCAGCCCTGGCGGCCGCTTGCCGCCTTCAAATGCGTTGCGCCTCACTCAGTCACCATTTATGCAGTCCAATGATAGCATAGTGTGACGCGACTTGACATCTGCCCGTTCCCAACAAGGATGAACGGATGGACCGCACCCCGAGCAGTCCGCGTATCCTCATTATCGGCGGCGGGTTCGCCGGCGCTTACTGTGTTTCCCATCTTCACCGAAAGCTCCGCCCCGCTGAGGCCGACATCACCCTCGTCAACCGCTCCAATTACTTCATCTTCTTCCCCCTCCTCGTCGAGGCCGGCACCGGCTCTCTGGAACCGCGGCACACCGTCGTCTCGCTGCGCAAGTTCCTGAAAAAGACGAAGATACGCACCGCCGAGGTCACGGGGATCGACCTTGCCGCCCGCCGTGTCACCGCCGAGCGGAGCGATGGCCAGCCCATGCATTTTGACTATGACCATCTGGTCTTCGCCCTCGGGTCCGTCACGCGGCTCCCCGATGTGCCGGGGCTGCGCGAGCATGGATTCGAACTCAAGTCGCTGGCGGACGCGGTCGGGCTGCGCGACCGGGCGATCGAGCTGTTGGAACTGGCCGATGCGTGCGATGACCCGGAGCGGCGCAAGGCGCTGTTGCACATGGTCATCGTCGGCGCGAATTTCTCCGGCGTCGAACTGGCCGGCGAGTTTCACGTCTTCATGCGACACGCCGCCCGGCTCTACCCCAATGTCAGTCCCGATGAGTGTGGCGTGACGCTCGTGGAGCGCGAGGATCGGATTCTGCCGGCGCTGGACCGTTCGCTCGCCGACTATGCTGCCGATCATCTGCGCGGGCGCGGCGTGAACATTCGACTCAAGCAGTCCGTCACCGCCATCGGGCCCGAATCGGCGACGATCGACAACGGCGACACGCTCGCCGCGCACACGGTCGTCTGGACCGCTGGCATCGCGCCCAATCCGCTCATCGCACGGACCGGCCTGCCGACCGACCCGCGCGGGTACATTCGATGCGAGCGCGATCTGCGCGTCGAGGGGTACGACCATGTGTGGGCGATCGGCGACAGCGCGGTCAATAAGGATGCGGACGGTCATGCGTATCCGGCGACGGCGCAGCATGCGGTGCGGCAGGGCAAGCATCTGGCGGCGAATCTGCGCGCGGTGCTGCGCGGCGAGCCGACCCGGCCGTGCGAGATTACCAATATGGGTTCGCTGGCGGCGCTGGGCTGTCGGACGGCGGTGGCGCAGGTGTTCGGATTCCGCATCGCGGGGTTCCCGGCGTGGTTCATGTGGCGCACGGTGTACCTCATGAAGATCCCCGGCTGGGGCCGACGCATAAGAATTGCGCTGGACTGGACGATCAACCTGATATTCTCACATGAGTATGTGCAGTTGGGACTTCACCGTGCGCGCTCGGACGATGCCTGACCGGTGCGCACGGTCAAGTCAACCCGCGGGTTGATCCGACAAAAAGGTATAATCAGACGCGACTAACATGCGGCCGATCACGCTTCATGTCTTTCGCTGTTTTGCCCGCTGGGTGCGCCGTCATGAAAGAACCCACCAACGACCGCACCACGCCGCTGCAAGACGCCCGGCTCGATGATGACGATCAGTTGCGCGACCTGCTCGATAACGCCAGCGACCTGATTCAAAGCGTCGCGCCGGATGGGCGATTCCTGTATGTCAATCAGACCTGGCTGGACACGATGGGCTACCGGCGGGAGGAACTGGCGGACATGACGGTCATGGACATCGTGCACCCGGACAGTCTGCTGCACTGTCAGGAGGTTTTCGCGCGTTTGATGACGGGGGAGAAACTCGGGCGGGTGCGGGCGGCGTTCGTGACGAGCCGGGGGCGGCGCATCGAGGTCGAGGGGGCGGTCAACTGCCGGTTCGAGAACGGCCGCCCCGTCGCCACACGCGGGATCTTCCGTGACATCTGCGACAAGGTCGAGCGGGAGAAGGAGCTTCAGGAAAGTCTTCAGCGATTCGAGATGGTCACCAAGCTCGCGCCGATCGGCATCTGGCTCACCGACACCGAAGGGCACACGGTGTTCGCCAACGATCGCCTGCTGGCATATGCCGGGTTGAGCGGGCGGGACATCCGGCCCGATGAATGGCTGGCGGTGATTCATCCGGAGGACCGGGAGGAATTGGTCGCCAAGTGGCGTGAGGCGATGCGGTCGGGCGGGCCGTTCGCGGCGGAATATCGCTTTCGCACCGCGGCGGGCGTGGAGCGCGACATGACCTCCGTCGGCCGGCCGCTGCGTGATGAGCACGGGCGGTTGACCGGATATCTGGGCATCACCGCCGACGCCACCGAACGCAAGGATTCGGAGCGCAAACTCAACGAGTCAGCCCGTTTCCTCAAATCGGCGCTGGACGCGCTGACGGCGAATATCGCGATTCTCGATGAACAAGGCGTGATTCTTGAAGTGAACGAATCATGGCGGCGATTCGCCGATGAGAATCACCTGCTGATGCCGCGTCATGCCCGGGGCGTGAATTACCTTGACGTGTGCGATGCGGCGGCGGCGAAAGGGTCAGCGGACGCGCGCGATGTGGCCGAAGGCATCCGCATGGTGATCGACGGCAAGCTCGATCAGTATGCTCGTCAGTACGAATGTCACGCCCCGAAGGAAAAGCGGTGGTTCGTCGCGCGTGTGACGCGTTTCGTGGGCGTTGGGCCGGTGCGGGTCGTGGTGGCGCACGAGAATGTGACGGCAAGGCGCGAGGCGGAGCGGGCGCTTCAGCGGAGCGAGAAGCTGTTCCGCGATCTGTTTGAGTATTCGCCGGACGCCATCTTCGTCGAGGATATGCAGGGGCGGGTGCTGGACGTGAATCCCGCGGCATGCACGCTGCATCACATGGCCCGCAAGGACCTGATGGGGCTGCACGTCGAGCAGCTCGTGCCGGAGCACCGGCGGGCGGAGGTGCGCCTGGGGTTCGAGATGCTCACACGCGGGGAATTGCAGCAGGTGGAGGGGGAAAGTCTGCGTGCGGACGGTACGACGGTGCCGGTGGAAATCCGCGCCAGCCGTATCGACTACGCCGGTCATCCCGCCATGCTCATGCACGTGCGCGACATCACGGAGCTGAAGCGCGCCCGCGACGAACTGGAGCAGCGCGTCATCGAGCGCACCGCGGAACTGGTCGAATCCAACCGCCGCCTGCGCGACGAGATGGTCGAGCGCGAACGCGCGGAGGAACGGGCGGTCGAACTGCACGCGCAGCTCGCGCACGTCAACCGACTGGGCATGATGGGCGAAATGGCGGCGGGGCTTGCGCACGAACTGAACCAGCCGTTGTGGGCGATCATCAACTACGTGCGCGGCTCGCTGCGTCTGCTGGACGCGCCCGACACGCCCCCGCAGCGCATCAAGGGCGCGATGCACAAGGTGGCGCAGCAGGCGGAGCGGGCCGGGCAGATCATTCACAACCTGCGAGAGTTCGTCGCCAAGGGCGTCCCGCAGCGGGCGCCGACCAATGTCAACGAACTTGTCAACGAGATGGTGCAGCTCCTGGCGGTCGAAATCCGCCGCGGCGGCGTGCGCATCCACCGCGAGCTTCAGACGGACCTGCCCAATGCCTACGCCGACCCCGTGCAGGTGCAGCAGGTGCTCGTGAACCTCGTGCGCAACGCCATCGAAGCGATGCACGAAGCGGCGTCGGACCCGCGCGAGCTGACGATCCGCACCACGGCCTCGGATGCGATGATTCATCTGCATGTGCGCGACACCGGTCCGGGCTGCGAAGTGGAAATACTTGACCGGCTCTTTGAATCGTTTTTCACCACCAAGCCCGATGGGATGGGCATGGGGCTGGCGATCAGCCGGTCGATTGTGGAAGCGCATGGCGGGACGCTGACGGTTGTCAATGTGGAGCCGCACGGTCTATGCTTTGAACTGACGCTGCCTCTGTACCGGGAGTCACAACATGAGTAAGGCACGCAAGCGCATTGTGGAAGAGACGCCGAAGCCGCCTCAGCCGGAGGGGCCGGCGCTTGATGGGACGGTCTTCGTGGTGGACGACGATGACGCGGTTCGGGAATCAATCGAGTTTCTGATGGACTCGTCAAGTCTGCCGGTCAAGGCGTTCGCCTCGGCGGAGGAATTTCTCAAGGCGATGGAGCCGGGCTGGCGGGGGTGTCTGCTTCTGGACGTGCGCATGCCGGGTATGAGCGGCTTGCAGCTTCAGGGGGTGCTCAACGAGCGCTTGTTCAAGCTTCCGGTCATCATCCTGACGGGTCACGCGGATGTGCCGATGGCGGTGCGAGCGATGCAGGGAGGGGCGTTCGATTTCATCGAGAAGCCCTGCCGCGAAGAGGTGCTGCTGTCGCGCGTGCGGGCGGCGCTTCAGAAGGATGCGGCGGATCAGGAGGAAGTGGTGAGCTTGGGCGATCTGTCGAGCCGGTATCAGACGCTTTCGCCGCGCGAGCAGGAGGTTATGGCCCTGGTGGTCGAAGGGCATCTCAACAAGCAGATCGGACAGATGCTCGGCATCAGCATGAAGACGATCGAAGTCCACCGCGGACGGGTCATGAAGAAGATGGAAGCCCAAAGTCTGGCGGACCTGGTGCGGATGTCGATCCGTCTCAACGGCGGGTCGTGAGACGAAAACCCGCCGTTTTGCACAACGTCCGAAAACCGATGCAGATCGAAACGGCTCAATAATTTTGACGCCGGGGACCGAATTGCTTGTTGACCGGACGGCGTTGACATACAATGGCCGCCGTTACAGGTGCGTGGCAGGTCACGCCTTGGAGCACGCAACGCGTGTCTCTTTTCTTCATTGACGGGAAGCGACGGACTTTTCAACTTGGAGGTCACAATGAAAGTGATCAATCTGTCTCGAATCGTGTGTGCAATGTGTCTGGTCGGCATGCTGATGCTCTCGGGCTGCGGGAGCGCTCAGCCGATGTCCGGCGAGAAAACCTCCGGCTTTCCGCAGACGAGCAAGACGATCATCGTCGATTCGGCCCATCCGCCGGTCGACGGCGCGAAGGTCGTCAAGGTTTACGAAGACGGTCTGTACGGCAAGACTGAACTGCGCGATGATGATTACCACCGTCACGCCGACCCCGCCTCGCCGACCGGCTGGACGCCGTGGCACTATCGTCATGCGCCGCACAACTGGGGCGACATGCCCGCCAAGGCCGCCCCGGCGCCCGTCGGCATGAACCACACCACGGCCTACTTCCCGACCGCCTACACCGGCATGGACGGCAAGTCGGGTCTGGCGACGGTTCGCCTGGACAAGTACGCCCCCGGCGAAGTCGCCGTCGGGCAGGAATACGACTACAAGATCGTCGTGACTAACGACAGCAGTCTCAAGCTCCATGACGTCGTCGTCACCGACATGATGCCCGCCAACTTCAAGGTCGCTTCGACCGATCCGTCGATCGAAGGCATCAAGGACGGCAAGGGCGTTTGGATGCTCGGCGACCTCGATGCCGGTGAATCCAAGACGATCACGATCAAGGGCGCGGCCACCGAACCCGGTCAGCTCGTCGATTGCTCGACCGTCACCTTCGTGCCCTACAACTGCATCGCGACGAACGTCATCAAGCCGTCGCTGCAGCTCACCAAGACCGAGCCGGCCGATGTCATGCTCTGCGAGCGCATCCCCGTCACGTATGTGGTCACCAACAACGGCACCGGCACCGCCCGCAATGTCATGATCAAGGACACGCTGCCCAAGGGCCTCGTGACTGAGACGGGCGACAACATGGTCTCGATCAACGTCGGCGATCTGGCCGGCGGCGAGTCCAAGCGCTACGTCGTCACCACCAAGCCGCTCGACACCGGCGCCTACGAAAGCAAGGCGATGGCGATGGGCGACGGCGGACTCAAGGCCGACGCCACCGCGGGCACCAAGGTTCATGAGCCCGTGCTCAAGCTGACGAAGACCGGCCCCGAGAAGATGTTCATCGGCAAGGAATTCACCTACACCATCAAGCTTGAGAACACCGGCGACGCCCCGGCCGATGACGCGGTCATCACCGACATGGTCCCGGCCGGCACGACGTACGTCGGCGCCTCGACCGGCGGCACGATGGCCGAAGGCAAGGTCACCTGGAACGTCGGCTCCATCGCGCCCAAGGGCTCGAAGGAAGTCACCGTGACGGTCAAGTCCGCCACGCCCGGCACGTTCAAGGACACCGCCATGGCGCATGCCAAGTGTGCCAAGGATGTGTCGGCTGAAGCTTCGACGATGGTTACCGGCATCCCGGCCATCCTGCTCGAAGTCGTCGACGTCGAGGACCCGATCCAGGTCGGCAACAACGTGACCTACCTCATCACGGTGACCAACCAGGGCTCGGCCCCCGGCACGAACATCAAGATCGTGGCGGACCTCGAAGACACGATGCAGTTCGTGTCGGCCGAAGGCGCGACCGCCGGCAAGGCCGCCGGTAAGGTCGTCACGTTCGACCCGCTGCCCTCGCTGGCGCCCAAGGCCCAGGCCGTGTTCAAGGTCGTCGTCAAGGCCGTCAAGGAAGGCGACGTCCGATTCAAGGTCTCGATGAACAGCGACCAGATCGGCCGCCCCGTCGAGGAAACCGAAGCCACCAACTTCTTCAAGTAATTGAAAGGAGTTGACAACGCCGGGTTCCGCCCGGCATCGTCCGAACCTCGGCTGCACGACGGGAAACCGCCGTGCAGTCTTTTTTCTTCAAGCCAGGGAGATCGCCATGGTGAACGTGTGCGGACTGCGGGTGGCGGCGTGTGGGTGGATGATCGTGATCGCGATGCTCCTGGTCGGCGGGTGCAAGTCGATGGAGTCGATGCTCGGCTCTCAGAAGCCGTCCGCCTCCGTGCAGGATGTGCATTTTTCCAATCTGAGCATGGATCACGTCGATGTCGTCTTCGATGTGAAGATTGACAACCCCTACAGTCTGCCGCTCCCGCTGGTCGATCTCGATTACGCCCTGGCCAGCGGCGACAGCCCCTTCCTCGACGGCAAGGCCGACGTCGGCGGAACGGTCCCCGCCAACGGGTCGCGCACCGTGCAGCTTCCGGCGACGATCTCGTTCACTAAGCTCCTCAGCGCCGTCAAGAACGTCAAGCCCGGCTCGCTCGTGCCGTACAAAGCGCAGCTCAACCTCAAGGCCGACGCGCCTGTCGTCGGTCCGATGACGCTGCCGATCTCCAAGAGCGGCGAAGTTCCCGTGCCGGCCGTCCCGCAGGTCGAACTGGCGGGCGTCGAATGGAAGAATCTTTCGCTGACCAGCGCCGCCGCCGTACTCAAACTCAACGTCACCAACACCAACGCCTTCCCCGTCGATCTGAGCCGCATGGGCTACGAACTGTCGCTCGCCGGCAAGTCGGTGGTCAACACCACGATCGAAGACGCCACCAGCTTCAAGTCCAACGAAAAACAGGAATTGTCCATCCCCGTGTCCTTCTCGCCGGCCAACCTCGGCATCGCCGCGTTCAACTTGCTGCGCGGCAAGGGATCGGCCTACGAACTTTCGGGCGCGATGGACCTCAAAACCCCCTTCGGTTCGTTCAACACCCCGTTCCACCGCACGGGACAGACCACCTTCAAGCAGCCCGGTTGATGCGCGTCCGACGGCGCGGTGGCGCCGATTCGTCGCTGACCAGAAAAACGAAAGTAACGACCCATGCCCGAAAACAGCGATAAGTTGTGGCTCGTGATCAATACGTACCTGGTACCCGCAGTCACCGCGCTGCTCATCGCCTTCATCGGCTATCTCGCCGCCGGCTGGGCCAACCGCATGGTCTACGCCTCCTGTCAGCGCGCCCGGATCGACGAGACGCTCGCCAAATTCTTCTCGCGCATGGCGCGATGGGCGGTGCTGCTGGTCACCGGGCTCTTCGTGCTGGGGAAATTCGGCATCGAAACCGCCAGCTTCGCCGTCGTCCTCGGAGCTGCCGGCCTCGCTATCGGCCTGGCCTTTCAGGGCACGCTCTCCAACTTCGCCGCCGGCATCATGCTCCTGATCTTCCGCCCCTTCAAGGTCGGCGACGTCGTCAACGTCAATGGCCAGCTCGGCAAGGTCAACGAAATCGAGCTGTTCACCACATCGCTCGACACCCCCGACAATCGCCGCATCATCATGCCCAACAGCGCCATCTTCGGCAACACCATCGAGAACATCACGCACCATCCGCACCGTCGGGCGGATGTGGCTGTCGGCGTGGACTACTCGGCGGACATCGACAAGACGCGCGAAGTGCTCAATGCCGCCGCCGCGTCGGTACCGGGCAGACTCGATGAACCCGCCCCGGCCGTGATCCTGCTGGACCTCGGCGCCTCGTCGATCAACTGGTCCGTGCGCGTCTGGGCGCCGGCGGCGGATTTCATGACCGTCAAGGAAGCCGCCACGCGCGCCGTCAAGATGCACCTCGACGAAGCGGGCATCGGCATCCCGTTCCCGCAGATGGATGTGCATCTGGACGGTTCGCTGATCAAGTCCGAGTCATCGAAGGCGTGACCCGGTCGGCGGTTGGATCAAACGCCGCGGCGGAGAATCTGCGGATTCCGTGGATGCATGCGTAACCGTCCTCCCGGCACGTGAATCACAAGCCAAGCCGGCCCGGCGCCGCGCTTGGAGACGCGCTGTGAACACGACTGGGGTCACCCTGCTGCGAAGACTCGGTCCGCCGACGATGATCGTCATGCTCGCCATCGCCGGTTGCAAGGATAAATCCAATCAATACGTCGCGCCGCCGCCGCCGGCGGTGACGGTCTCGCAGCCCGTCGAGCGCGATCTGCGCGACTTCTGGGAATTCACCGGAACCACCGCCGCCATCGAAAGCGTCGAAGTCCGCGCCCGCGTCAAGGGGTTCATCGACAAGGTCAACTTCGAGCCCGACTCGCTCGTCAAAGCCGGTCAGATGCTCTACACCATCGATCCGCGCCCGTTCAAGGCCCAGCTTGAGCAGGTCACCGCCGACGTCGACCGCAAACAGGCGGCCCTCGATCTGGCGCAGGTCAACTACGATCGCATCAAGAGCATGTTCGACAAGCAGGCCGCCAGCGATCTGGAGGTCCGTCAGTACAAGGCGAATTTCGACATGGCCAAAGCGGACCTGTCGCTCGCCAAGGCGCAGCTCGATACGGCGCAGCTCGATCTGGACTGGTCGCAGGTCCGCGCGCCCATCGACGGGCGCATCAGCCGCAATCTCGTCGATCAGGGCGCGCTCGTCGGCGCCGATGGTCCGACGCTGCTGGCGACTGTCCGCAATGATACGCGCATCTACGTTTACTTCAACGCCTCGGAAACCGATGTGCTCGAGTTTCTGCGCATGCACCCCAAAGCCCGCGAGCAGAGCGCCGCGGAGCGCGAAGCGGGGCGCACGGTTTACATGGGCCTCTCCGATGAAGACGGCTATCCGCGCGAGGGGCAGATCGAGTCGGCCGACAACGCCATCGATGCGAACACCGGGACGCTCCTGCTTCGCGCGGTCTTTGACAATCCCGACCGGCGCATCTCCCCGGGCATGTTCGCACGCGTACGCATTCCGCGCACCGAGGGCCGCTCGCTGCTCGTGCCGGATCTGGCCGTCGCATTCGATCAGCGCGGCAACTACGTGCTCGTCGTCGATGCGCAAAACAAGGTCGATCGACGCGATGTGACGGTCGGCCCCGTCGTCGAGGGCTTTCGCCGCATCGAGTCGGGGTTGAGCACCGATGACTGGGTCGTCGTCAACGGCCTTCAGCGCGCCCGCCCCGGCGCCGCGGTCAGCCCTGAAAAGAAACCCATGGAGGTCGTGCTTCCGCCGTCCTCGCTCGCCCCGGACGTCCCCGCGCGGACGCAGACGCCCGCCGCGACACCCGCTGACAATCCCGCTTCGCCCGACACAACCGACCAGCCCGCCGCACCGGCAGATCCCAGGTGAATCCTCGATGTTCAGTCGCTTTTTTATCCGACGGCCGGTTTTCGCCACGGTGCTTTCAATCCTCATCGTGCTCGCGGGACTGGTTTCGTATTTCAATCTTCCCGTCGCAAAATACCCCGACATCACGCCTCCCGTCGTGCACGTCGCGGCAACCTATCCCGGCGCCAGCGCCCAGGTCATCGCCGACACCGTCGCCACACCCATCGAGGAGCAGGTCAACGGCGTCGACGGCATGATGTACATGTCCAGCACCAGCGCCTCCGACGGAAGCTACTCATTGGACGTGACCTTTCGGCTGGGCGTGGACCCCGACATCGCCGCGGTCCTCGTACAGAACCGCGTCAACGCCGCCGAGCCGCGCTTGCCGGAGGAAGTGACCCGGCAAGGCATCACGACGATGAAGCAGTCGACGAACATGGTCGCAGTCATCAGCGTGTACTCGCCCGATGCGCGATACAACGACCTGTTCCTCGCCAACTACGTCATGCTCAACATCAACGATGAGCTGAAGCGCATTCCCGGCGTGGGCGATACGCGTGTCGTGCCCGCCAAGGACTACGGCATGCGCATCTGGCTCGATCCCAATCAACTCAAGGCCCGCAATCTGACGACGGCCGAGGTCGTCGCGGCGCTGCGCGAGCAGAACGTGCAGGTCGCCGCGGGGCAGATCGGTCAGCCCCCCGTGCCCAAAGGACAGGTCTATCAGTACACCGTCACGACGCTGGGGCGGCTCAGCGATGTGAGCCAGTTCCAGAACGTCATCGTCAAGACCAACGCCGACGGCGCCATCACACGGCTCTCCGACGTCGCGCGCGTCGAACTGGGCGCCAAGAACTACGACACCACCGCGCAGCGCAACGGGCAGCCCAGTGCGGTGATCATCACGTACCAGTCCCCCGGCGCCAACGCCGTCGAAGTTGCCCATCTGATTCGCATGGCGATGGAGCAGATGAAAGGGTCCTTCCCGCCGGGGCTCGATTACGAGGTGATTTACGACACGAGCCAGTTCGTGACGTCTTCGCTGGATGAGGTGTACAAGACGCTTTACGAGGCGGTGGCGCTGGTGGTGCTGGTCGTGCTCGTGTTTTTGCAGAACTGGCGCGCGACGCTGATTCCCATCATCACGATTCCCGTTTCGCTCATCGGCACGTTTTTCATCATGGACCTGCTCGGTTTTTCGATCAACACGCTGACGCTCTTCGGGCTGGTGCTGGCGATCGGGATCGTGGTCGATGACGCGATTGTCGTCGTCGAAAACGTCGAGCGGAACATGGCGGGGGGGAAGGTCAAGCCGCGCGATGCGACGGAGCGGGCGATGGGCGAGGTGACGAGCCCGATCATCGCGACGTCGCTGGTGCTCATGGCGGTGTTCGGTCCGACGGCGACGATGCCGGGCATCAGCGGTCAGTTGTACAAGCAGTTCGCGCTGACCATCGCCGTGAGCACGGCGTTCAGCGCGCTCAACGCGCTGACGCTCAGCCCGGCGATGTGCGCCGTGTTCCTCAAGGCGCACGATGAGCACCACCAAGGCAACTTCTTCACGCGCGCTTTCAATGCGGCCTTCGACCGGGTGACGCGCGTGTATCACGGGTTGGTGGCGCTGACGACGCGCAGCGCGATGGTGGTCGTCACGCTGGGGGTGATGGCGGGATTGCTGGGCGCGACGGCCTGGTCGGTGTCGCATGTGCCGACGGGTTTCGTGCCGCAGGAGGATCTGGGGTTTGTCGTGGTGAACATCCAGCTTCCTGATGCGGCATCGCAGGAGCGCACGCAGGCGGTGCTCGATCAGGTCAACAAGATCGTGCTCGATAGCGAGGGCGCGACGGGGGCGACGGCGCTGGCGGGGTTCTCGGTGATCAGCGGCAACGGGTCGAACTACGGGACGGTGTTCGTGACGCTCAAACCCTGGGAGGAGCGCAAGTCCGCCGCGCTTTCCATTGACGGGATCATCGGCGCGTATCAGCGGCGATTCGCCTCGATTCAGGAGGCGGCGATCTTCGCGTTCAGTCTGCCGGCGATCGACGGGCTGGGCAACGCCAGCGGATTCGATCTGCGGCTTCAGGACAAGGCGGGGCTCGGACGCGTGACGATGGAGCAGGTCGCCAACGAGATGGCGGCGGCGGCGAACAGCCAGTCTCGGCTTCGCAATACCTTCACGACGTACCGCGCGTTCGTGCCGCAGGTGTTCGTCGACATCGACCGCACGAAGGTCAAGCGGATGAACATCCCGCTTCAGACCGTGTTCGACACGATGCAGTCATATCTGGGTTCGACCTACGTCAACGACTTCAACAAGTTCGGCAAAACATATCAGGTCAGCGTGCAGGCGGAGGCGGCGTTTCGCTCGAGCGTGGATGACATTGCGCGGCTGGATGTGCGCAACCTGGACGGGAACATGATTCCGCTGGGGACGCTGGCGAAGGTCGAAAAGTCGCTGGGTGCGGAGCGGATTCAGCGTTACAACCTGTACCCCGCCGCGACGCTCAACGGCGAGCCGGCGCCGGGCGTCAGTTCGGGACAGTCGCTGGCGATCATGGAGCAGATGGCGGGGGACAAACTGCCGCCGGGGATGGGTTATGCGTGGACCGGGATGAGCTTTCAGGAGAAGTCGGCGGGCGGACAGGCGGGACTGCTGTTCGTGCTGGCGATCGTGACGGTGTTTTTGATTCTGGCGGCTCAGTATGAAAGCTGGACGACGCCGCTGGCGGTGATTATTTCGATACCGCTGTCAGTGCTGGGGGCGATGCTGTTTCTGATGTGGCGTGGGATGGACAACAACGTGTTCACACAGGTGGGGTTGATCCTGCTGGTCGGTCTGGCGGCGAAGAACGCGATTCTGATCGTCGAATTCGCGCGGGAGGCGAGATTGCGCGGAGCGAGTCTGCATGAGGCGGCGCTGGAGGCGACGAGCTTGCGGTTCCGGCCGATTCTGATGACGAGCTTCGCGTTCATTCTCGGTTGCGTGCCGCTGATGCTTGCAAGCGGCGCCGGTGCGAACGGGCGACAGGCGATCGGCACCGCGGTCGTCGGCGGCATGCTGCTGGGGACGATGCTGACGCTGGTGTTCACGCCGGTGTTGTATGTGGGGATTCAGACCGTGGCGGAGAGGTTCAGGCCGGTGGTGGTGAAAGAGGAATCGCAATAAGAAGAAGCGCCGGGCGTTGCCCGGCCGCTAAACGGGGAATCGGGGGATGTGCAAATTTCGATATTCCCACTCCGCACTCGGCATTCCCCACTCCGCACTCACTTGATGCCCATGGCTTCCTTCATGGGCTTGGCGAGATACAGAATGCGGGTGCAGCTTGTGCAGCGGACGATGTCGTCCTGCGTGACGAGCTTGTTGACGGCTTCGACGGGGATCGACATATAACAACCGCCGCAGTTGTATTCCATGCGGCGGGGGTCATCCTGCTCGACGGGGGCCATGGCTTCGCCGTCCATGTCGTCGGCGAGTTTCTCGAAGACGGCGAGTGTGGCGGGGGGGACCTGGTTTGCGGCTTCGGTGCGCTTGGCCTTCAGTGCGTCCAGTTCGGTGCTCACCTCGGCGGTGCGGGCGGCGAGCTCTTTCTCGGCGAGGCCTTTGATTTTCTGCTGCTCCGCGACCTGCGTCTTGAGCTGCTCCATGCGTGCGGCAAGCTTGTCCGCCTCGCCGAGCAGTTGCAGGGCGCGTTCCTCGACTTTGGACTTGTCGGCCTTGAGCGTGTTGACCTCGACGAGGAATGCGGAGTATTCCTTGTTGGTCTTGGAGTTGTTCATCTGTTCGCGGATTTTGTTGATGCGTTCTTCGATGCCTTTGACGTCGGACTCGAGGTTCGCTTCGGACGCCTGGGCATGGCGATGCTGATCGGAGATCTCGGCGAGTTGCTTGGTGAGCGTGTCGAGCTTGAGCGTCTGGGCACGCAGGTGGGCGCGGGCGCCGTCGAGTCGGCTTTCGAGGCCGCGAACCTGTTGGTCCACGAGATACAGGGCATGCAGGGCTTCGTATTTGCTCATTTCGCTGCGGTCTCCAAGCGGCAAGCCATCCACTATACCATAGCGCGCCGCCGCCGCCAATCGCCACCGGCTCCGGTGTCGGCGCGGCCGCGGCGCGTGTGGCGACCGGGGGAGGGGGGGCATATACTGCCAGCGCTATCAACCGGTGGACGCGGCGAAGGTCGTCTGCGAACGCCGCCTTTTTCGGTGCGGACTGCGATAAGGAAGAACCATGGCCACCAGCTTCGGCGCCCTTTGCACCGATTTTTACGTCAATCAGAAACTCGCGGTCAAGATGGACCTGCCCGCCGATCGCGAAACCATCCTGCACATGTTCGACCGCGTCCGCGCCGACCAGCCCGGCATGAAGCGCTTCCGCCGTTTTTCCGATGAGTTGTCGCTCGAATCAAGTCGGCGCGACGGGTCGTACCAGTGGCTGGCCCTGCGACAGAACTCCATCCGGGCCGGTCACGTCAATCCCGATTCGCTGGAGCAGGCATATGATCTGCATAAGCTGATCCTGCGGATCGCGCCGTACAACCTGACGATCAGCCCGCTGGACATCGACTGCCAGGAAGTGATGTTCGGGTTCGACCTGGAGGCCAAGGACAATCAGCACGAGATCATCTATGACGCGTTGTATGCCGATTCGCCCTTGGGGGCGCTGCTGGATTGCGGGCCCGAGGCGCGGCCGATCGATGCGCAGCCGATCTTCGGCGTGACGCTCAACGAGCGCTGCGATCTGCAGGCGTATTTTGAAGTCAAGGCCCTGACGAGCCAGTCGCAGATTCGCCACAACAAATACCGCCCCGAGCCGATCAGCATTCTGCTGACCGTTCGCAAAATCGGGCCGGTCGACAGCCCCGATGATTTGATCGCCAATTTCGAGATGCTGCGTCATCACGCCGAACGCCTCGCCACCGAGCGCCTCGTTCCCGACCTGCTCACGCCGATCAGCCGGGCGATCACGTCTAGCCCGTAAAACAGCTCACAGCGGGCAGGCGTCAGGCGTCGGCAAAAGCTGATGGCTGACACCCGATATCTGACGCCTCTCGCCCTTGTCCATTGGCGCGGATTTCGTAAGATACCCGGCTGTCCCGCCCTTTTTCATTGGAGTGACAGACCATGTCCGTCCCCGCCGACTGCCGGTTTCTGGAAACGCACGAGTGGCACAAAGCCAATGGTAATCTTGTGACGATCGGCATCAGCCGCTTCGCCGTCGATGAACTGACCGATGTGACGTATGTCGAACTGCCGAAGGTCGGCAAGGTTGTCAAGGCCGGCGACAGCATCGGCGAAATCGAGTCGGTGAAGGCGACCAGTGAACTGTACACGGGCGTGGGCGGCAAGATCGTCGAAGTCAATCACGCGGCCGGTGAAGACCCGGCCGTGATCAACAACGATCCGTTCGGCGAGGGCTGGATTGTCAAGATCGAAGCGTCGAACCCGGGGGAACTGCAAAAGCTGCTTGACGCCAAGGCGTACGAAGCCAAGTTCCCCTCCGCCTGATCGGCGAAAACGCGAGGCACGAAACCCGAAACTCCAAATCCGGGCATGGAGCTTTTCTTGATGAGTTGGATGCTCAGCGCATTCGCGGACGAAGCGTCGCAGAAAGTCGACGAACAGATCACGACGCTGCTGGATGCGAAGATTCAATACGTTGACCTGCGCAACGTCGATGGGATCAACATCGTCGAATTGCCCCTCGATCACGCCAAGCAGGTCAAGACCAAACTCGACGCGTCGGGCATCAGCGTCTGCATGTACGGCTCGCCGATCGGCAAGATCGACATCACCGACGACTTTGAAATCGATCGCAAGCGAGTGCGCCATCTGGGCGAACTCAAGAAGGTTTTCGGCGCCTCGGCGGTGCGCCTCTTCAGCTACTTCAACAAGAAGGGGGCGGACGAGGCGACGTGGCGGCGCGTGTCGATCGAACGACTGACGGAATTGGCGAAGATGGCGGGGGACCTGGGCTTGATCCTGTATCACGAAAACGAGATCGGCATCTACGGCGGCCCCGTCGAGAAAGTCTGCGTTCTGCGCGATGAGGTGCACGCCCAATCGCCCGACACGTTCCGGCTGATTTTCGATTTCGACAATTTCAATCAGAACCAGGAAGACGTCTGGGCCGACTGGCTGACGCTGAGGGACGCCATCGGTGCGATTCACCTGAAGGAATCGAAGCGTCAGCCGGATGGGTCGTATCAGCACGTGCCTGCGGGCGAGGGCGACGGGCGTATTCCCGAGGTGCTGGCGGATCTGGCCAAGCGCGGTTGGAACGGCCCGCTGACGCTCGAGCCGCATCTGGCGCGGTCGCCCGCCGTCGTCGCCACCGGGGCGCACGGGTCGGCCAACGCGTCGCTGGCGGACATGAGCGAAATGGAAGTCTTCCAGGTCGCCGCCAAAGCGGCGCGGAAGCTGCTCGCGGATGTGGGGCGGCTCTGACGTATAATCAGCCATGAGATCACGGATGAAGCGGTTCATCGAGAGATCGGCGTGCGTCCTTTGCCTCGTGCTGTTGAGCACGGGTCGCCTTGTCGCCGCCACGCTCCCGCCCGCCGCCGCTCAGCATGTCGTGGCGCTCTACACCTATCATCTGACCAAGGGCGAGCTTCAGCCCTCCGCCTCCTTCACCGGCCTGCTCGTTTCCCCCCGGCACATCATCACCTCCAGCGATGCGCTGCTGCACGGGCATGAGAGCATGCTCGCCACCGAAGGCGGCGTCCCCACGCAGACATTCGCCGTCTTCTCACTCGACGGCAAGCAGTATGCCATCGCGCTCAACACGCTGCTCGGCAAAGACAAGCTGCCGGTGAGCGTGCTGGAGGTTCGGCCGGAGGACCGCGGTCTGACCGGCCGGTACATGGGCGAACCGCCTCAACCCTCCAAGCTCGAATCGCCCGCTGACGCCATCGCCGTCGGCGTCGTCAGTCCGTATGGGCTTTACCCCGATGCACTGGCGGATCGCCGTGTGCCCGGTCCGGTCGCGCTGACGATCAAGTTCGGCGGCGACCTCAAGACGCTCAACGGGCAGGGCGAAGCGCGACTCGTCAAGGGCGTGCTGCCGCTGCAGATGACCGGGGCGGGTGTCTGGGATTCGGACGCGAAGCTCATCGGCGTGCTGCTGCACCGCGATGATGTGTGGATGGTGATGGATGCGGTGTCAGTGGCCAAACAACTCGCCGCGGAGCCCGAAATTGTCAGCGCGATCGCCGACGGGAACAAGCCGCCCAAGCCCGACCCGACGCCGACGCCGCCCGACACGACCGAGCCGCCCGTGACCACGACGCCGCCGGTCAAACCCGATAACCCTGTCAAACCCGTGACGCCCGAAGGCACGGGCTTGCAGGCCCAGCTTAAACCGCTCCTGAACATGATCGCCGAGCAGGGCGGTCGGCCCGTCGTCGATCTGGGTCTGCTCGACTACGTCAAGCAGGATCAGGCGGACATGGCCATGTCGCTCATCGCCATGGGCAAACCCGCCGACGCATTGAAGCTCATCGACGACATCGAACCGCTCGCCAGCGGCGCGCTCGCCGAGCAGCTCAATTACCGCCGCGCCCTGGCGCAGATCCTCACCGGCAATCTCAGCAAGGCGCTGGAGTGCGCCCGACAGACGCAAAACGCCAAGGACGAACTCGTTCGCGCCCGCGGCGCGCTGCTCATGCAGGCGCTGGAGGAAAACTCCAGCGGCACGTTCCACGGTCAGCCCATCAGTCAGGCCGACGTCCTCGCGCGTGCCATCAAGGCCCAACTCACCGACGTCAAGCATGACATGGATGTGAATTTCGACGCCATCAAGGCGTACCCGATCTCCAGCAAGTCCGCCTATGACCGGATCATGGTCAAGATCAGCGAACTGAAGACGCAGATCGCGTCGCATCAATTGGCCTGGCCGGGCTTCTTCGACGAACTGTCCGCGCAGGTCGATCAGAACACGCAGCGGATTCAGAAGGAAGAGTACGAGCGGTCGTTCGTGGAGCTGCGCGATCTGTATAGCCGTTATCAGTCCGAGAAACGGCAGACGCAGTACATGGAAGGCCCCGAGTGGTCGACGCCCGGCAGCGTGCCCGCCGAGCATGTCGACGGCGCCAACACAGCCGCGCTGGCCTTTAATGACCTGCTCAAGCACTACCGTAAGCTCGACGCCGTCGTGCCCGCCGGAACCCGGCGGTCGCTGAGTCCCGAAATGAGCGATCCGCTCGTGCCCCTGACGCTGGCGCGTCATCGCTAATTCGGCCTGACGGGCGCTGATCTGGAGAGGATTGGGCGCCCGAGCCGATAAAAACCCATGCCATGAACAATTTCCGCTCTACTTTTGCACGTTTTTGGGTCGCCGCCGCGCTGACGCTTCTCGTCGCGCCCGTCGTAGCGACGGGTCAGGCCCTGCAGGTCCGCACCGAGACCTTCGTCCGCGGCGCCGAACTCGGCAAGGCCCAGCTCAGTCTGCTCATCACCGACCTGGACACCGGCGACGACATCGTCGAGATCAATCCCGATGCGGCCCTCATGCCCGCGTCCAACATGAAGCTCATCACCACCGCCGCCGCCCTCGCCACGCTCGGCCCCGACTTCAACTTCTCCACCCAACTTCGCATCGCCGGCGACACGCTCATCATCCGAGGCGACGGCGACCCCGGCTTCGGCGATCCCGTCCTGCTCGACGCCATGGGGCTCGATGTCGAGCAGCTCGTCAATCGCTGGGTCGAAGCCGTCCACCGCACCGGCAAGACCCGCTTCGACGCCATCATCGTCGATGACCGCGTCTTCGATCAACAGTTCGTCCACCCCGACTGGCCCGAAAATCAGCTTCACAAGTGGTACTGCGCCCAGGTCGCCGGCATCGCGTTCAACGACAATTGCCTGGACCTTTACGCCCGTCCGACGAACCTCGGCAAGACGCCGGAGATCACGCTCGTCCCCGCCGATCCGCCCATCGATATGGACAACCTCTCGACGACCGGTAAGGACAACGCCTTTTGGGCCTCCCGTAAACTCGGCGGCAACAAGATCATACTCCGCGGCACCGTCAAACACGCCCTCGTCGAACCCATCAACGTCACCATCCACGACCCGCCGATCTTCTTCGGCGAACTGCTTCAGCGCCGACTCCGCGCCGCCGGCATCAGCGTCAAGGATGTGACCCGCGTCGAGCCCAATCATGAACTGCCCGACGGGTCGCTCCTCGCCGAAGTGCAGTCCACGCTGCCGACCGTCATCGGTCGATGCAACCGCGATTCGCAGAACCTCTTCGCCGAATCCCTCCTCAAGCGCCTCGGCCGGCAGATCACCGGCCAGCCCGGCTCGTGGGCCAACGGGTCCGCCGCCGTGCGGCTGTTTCTGACGCGCGTCGTCGGCACCGAAGCGGCGTCAACCGTCATCGCCGACGGCTCGGGCATGAGTCGCAACAACCGTGTCTCCGCCCGCACCTTCGTCCGCACGCTCGCCTGGATGAACCGTCAGAAAACGATGGGCGACATCTACCTCAACTCCCTCGCCGAGCCCGGTGAAGGCACCCTCGAAAAACGCTTCACCAGCGTCAAACTTACCGGCGAACTGCACGCCAAAACCGGATACATCCGCAGCGTCGTCTGCCTCAGCGGCTATCTCATCCACGACGGCCACACCATCGCCTTCAGCATGCTCCTCAACGACTACTACAAGGGCACCGCCGTACCCAAAACGATGATGGAGAAAATCATCGGCGCCGTCGACGAGAAGTACGCCAAAGACGCCAAAGTCCAACTCGGCGGCTGATCCCAGGCCGCTCGCGGCTTAGCATTCCTCCTGATCTAACTTTAACTCCGCGCGTCAGCTTGCGGTGTCCGGTCGGGTTGCGTCCGCGCCGGTTATATCGTCTGGTGCAGGTAGCGAGGAGGCACATCATGTCCAAACACCTTGTGGCACTGCTCGCGCTGTCGATCTGTCTGGGCGGCTGCGCGCAACGGATGGTCGGGTCGCTTGTCAGCGTTCCCTTCAAAGTGGCGCGCCACGTCGCCGTCGAAACTGCGAAGGTCCCCATCGACGCCGCGGAAATCGGCGCCCGTGGCGTCGTCAGCGCGGTCGTGCATTGATCAGGGTTGTGTCGCCGGATGCAACCGCTCGTCCGCCAGATCCAGCCGGTACATCATCTGGTTGTAGTCATAGCGCGGCGTCGGATGGTCATTCCCGCTGAACGTCGCGGCGTACGTGCCTTCAAAATAGATGATCCGCCCGTCTTGCTCGTCGAAAAAATCGTGCTGCACCGGGTTGTAGAACGAATACTGGTCATGCGTCACGATCTTCACCGCTGACTTCCACGGCCCGCTCGGCGCGTCGGCCTCGCTGTACCACACTTCGCCCAGGATCGATGTCCCGCCAATCTGATTGGCGATCATAATCCACTTCTTCCGATACGCATTCCAGCAGATCGAACCGGCATGCAGCTTCACCGGCTTGCCCGTCGCGGCGTCTGTCGTCATGGGATCGTCACCCCCCGGAATCGCTTCATATGCCGCGGGGTCGATCATCGCTTCGT
The DNA here is from genome assembly GCA_016125255.1 of Planctomycetota bacterium. Classification (NCBI taxonomy): domain Bacteria; kingdom Pseudomonadati; phylum Planctomycetota; species Planctomycetota bacterium. The sequence goes on from WGMD01000015.1 coordinate 70,359, forward strand.
ATGTTGCCCGCACGCGCACCTTCGCCGTCGGGTCGGCGAAGTAGATGAACTTCGCATCACCCTCCGTCACGATAAACGCATGTCCTCGCGGATGCAGTTTCGCATCCAGCGGCAGTTCGACGACCGGCTTGAAAACCTCCGATTCGTCATCGAAGACGGCGACGCCTTGTTCAAGTTCCTCCGCCAACGATTTGCGGCGCGAGTAATGACAGACGAGTCGCTCGCGGCCGTCCTTGTCAGGCACCGTTACGACGCCGTCGATCCAGACGACGCCGGGTTTGCCCAGCGGGATCATCGGTCTTGAAAACCCTGTTTTGTCCGTGAAATACTGCAAGTTGACACCGCTTGACGGGTCGATCTTCGGCGGCATCTCGCTGGTCGCGCCTGAGGTGCTGAATTGCCCGAGCGGATATTCGGGCCGATTCGTGTCGCCCCAGAACCAGTAGATTCGGTCGTGATAGATCGCCGTCTGGACGGAGTCCTGTCCCATCACGCGCCCGTTGTTGTCGATCGGCGCGTCGCGCCCGAGTTTGAGACTCTCGGCGTAGATGCCCTGCCCCGTCACGCGATAGAGGCGCTGGGCGATGTTGAGTCGCCTGAGTTTGATCGTCGCCTCGCCCCCGGAAGTATCGAGTGCGACGCCGCGCATGTGAAATCCGTCGGCGGGGCAGGCGTAGCCGTGGCTTGCGATGGTGAAGTAGACCTTCGTGCCCAGCAGCCCGGGCTCATCGAAGGCGACGTAGCCGGCGGAGTCGGTGATATAGGTGATGTTGTTCGTCGTCGTGAGCGTGACGAGCGGGACGCCCCGGCCGGTGTCTTCGTCGATGACATGAATCGCCATCGGCTTCGTCTGCGCGGCGGCGAGGGAACAGATGAAAAGCACGAGCAGGAGGGCGCTACGCATGCTCGAATTGTACGGCGATTTGGCACGAATGGGGCGCGGCCCGCATCGATTGCCGACCTTGCAACGGCGGCCGTGCGTCCAATCGAACGTGAACCATCACGGAGGTGACCCATGCAATGCCCCGTATGCAAAACGATCGCTCTACAGAACGGCCAAATCGAACCGCGCCTCGCCACGATGGTCTGCACGGTCTGCGGCGGACACTGGATCAAGAGCTTCCAGTACTGGAAATGGCGCGATCAGCACGGCGCGGACATGCCTGAATTACCCGCGATTCCGGGGGCCCTTTCGGGGGCTGCTGCCAAGTCGGGCGGCGTGATGTCGCCGCCCGACAAGGCGCGGCTCTGCCCCGACTGCGGGCATCTGATGACGCGATATCCCGTCGGACATGACACGCGTGTCACGCTCGACCACTGCGGCAACTGCGGCGGGATGTGGTTCGACGCCGGCGAATGGCAGACGCTCAAAGCCCGTAACCTGCACGACGATGTGCACAAGATTTTCTCAGTCGTCTGGCAGGTCAATGTCGCTCGCGCCCAGCGCGCCCAATCCCGCGAAACCCGCCTGCGCGAACGACTCGGCGACGCGGACTATGAGAAGATACGCGATGTTCGACAGTGGATCGACGCACACGACCAATCGCACGCGCTGCGCGCGTATCTGATGCATGGCCAATGATCAGCCCCATCGTTCGATCGCCTCCGCGACGCTCATTGCGAGAATGCGGTGGCTCGCTTGGCTGTATCCGCCGCTCGGCAACATCAGCCAGGGAATCGCCCGTTCGCTCAACGACTGCATGACAAATCGATCGCGTTCGACGATGGCATCGTCGGACATGGCCAGACCGCCGAGTTGATCATCGCGGTACACATCCGTGCCTGCGTTGTAGATCGCCAAGCCGATTGGAGCAGCTTGCACGACCGCGTCGAGGAAGGCGGGCAGTTGATCGCGCAGCAGGTGCAGATACTCCGCGTCCGATGTGCCGGGTTTGAGTGCGATGGGATGATCCACACGTCGTCACGCTTCTGAATCGCGGGGGTAAATCGATCCGTTGAACATGTCGAACATCAGAACACGCGGATTGTCTTTGAAGCATCGGGCGACGCCGTTGCCTTGGTGCGCATCGGTGTCGATATAGACGACGGCGTCGGACGGGGCGAGTTTTCGGCGTGCCAGAGATCGTGGATCGCCAGCGCGATGTCCGAAAATGCGCAGAAGCCCTCCCCGTGATCGGGTGCAGCGTGGTGGTATCCACCAGCGAGATTGATGGCAGCGCCATGCTCGATGGCCGCATGCGCGGCGAGAACAGTGCCTCGGACGGCCCACCGCATCGGCTGAAGAATCAGATGTCGAAGCAGTACGGCTGGCACACGCGTCGCGGCGCTCAATTCGAGTATCTGCGCGATGGTCTGCGATTGGCGCAGCTGATCGAGATATGTCTGGGTATGGACCGTCAGCAGTTCGCGGTGCGCGACTGGACGGTCCACGCGCTGGACGAGACGGCCGAATCGCTTGCCGAACTGTCGCCGCAGGAGTCTAAACGCGCGGCTGTGTTTGCGTGTGTCAAACGGATGCAAGTGTTCAAGCCCGAAGGCGCGAATGTCATAGTGGCGCGCGTAGATGATTTTGAGATGGGGTCGATCAGTCACGATGCACCCCCGGGATCAATCAGGCGTCGGGCGAATCGACCTGCGGACTGATGTCGAACGGCGGGCCAATGCGGTCCAGCGCCGCGCGGCAGATGTTGCGGAATGCGCGCAGTTCATCGTTCGACACTTCCTGCGGCACCTGGGCGGGGGAGTCGGAGACGTTCTCGCGTGTGCCGACGGCCCCGGCGAGTTTGTCGCGGTCGACTTCGATGCCCAGATGCGTGATCGCTTTGTAGACCGCGTCGAGATCATTGAGCTGATCCGTGGTCAGATGCGACACCGGCACGTCCGGATGGCGGCGGACAAAATCGCGCATCCGCGCCTCGGTCTCATACCAGAACCAGACGATCGCGAAGAACGGATGCTCAAACCGTCCGCCGGGCTCGAGCAGCGGGGCGACCTGGATCAGGTTGCGATCGGCGCGATAGTGCGGCATGCGGCGGATGCCGACGGGCGTGTGGCCCGGCACGGTTTCGTGGTTGTAATGGCTCAGCGAGACCTTGATCGGATCGCGGCTCAGATGAAGCACGCCCAGTCGCCGGGGAAACTGCTCGCAGGCGTAGTCGGCGAAATAGTGGATGAACTGGTAGTTGGATTCGACATACCAGCGATGGCCTCGGGCGGCGCGGTAGATTTCCAGCAGTTTTTTGCGGGAAAACGCGTTGCGGATCGGCCGCTCGTCTCCGGCTTCAAGTTGCTGGAGCAGGGGCCAGTGCGTGTTGCACAGTTGGGGGAACGGCTCGTGGACGGAGGCGAGATCGTCGATGACTGAAAGAATGCGCTGCGTGGAGGTCGTGCCGGAGCGTCCGGTGCTGGCGACAAAGATGTATCGCTCCACGTTCCGACAGGCCCTGCCGAACACCCATCGCGCCAGCGGCTCGGTAATCATGTTCCGCTTGAGAGTGTTGTACGCCAACTCCAACGTGTGATGTTCCTTTCCCGCGCTCGGGGTCACGGTCGATCAGTCGCCTGGCTCCAGCACGGACATGAAGGCCTTCTGCGGGATGTCCACGCTGCCGACGCGCTTCATGCGCTTCTTGCCTTCCTTCTGCTTCTCGAGCAGCTTGCGCTTGCGTGTCACGTCGCCGCCGTAGCACTTGGCGGTGACGTTCTTGCCCATCGACTTGATCGTCTCGCGGGCGATGATCTTTCCGCCGATGGCGGCTTGGAGCGGGATCTCGAACTGATGGCGATCGATTTCCTTCTTGAGTCGCATCAGCAGGGCGCGCCCGCGCTGCTCGGCCTTGTCGCGATGGCAGATCAGCGACAGGGCGTCAACGGGTTTGGCGTTCACCAGAATCTGAATCTTCACGAGATTGTCGGGGTGATAGCCGGTGATTTCGTAGTCCATCGTGCCGTAGCCGCGTGTGATCGACTTGAGCTTGTCGTAGAAGTCGAAAATGATTTCGCCCAGCGGCAGTTCGTATTCGAGAATCTGGCGCGTCGCCGAGAGGAACTGCTGCTTCTTGTATGTGCCCCGGCGGCTCTCGCAGAGCGTCATCAGATCGCCGATGTTTTCGGTGGGCGTGATGATCTCGAGGCGTACGATGGGCTCGCGGATTTCCTTGATCTGCGAGGGATCGGGCAGCTCGGCGGGGTTGTGAATCCGCAGAACGGTCCCGTCGGTTTTTTCGATTTCGTACGTGACGGTCGGCGCGGTCTGCACGATCTCGACGCCGCCTTCGCGCTCCAGGCGTTCCTGGATGATGTCCATGTGAAGCAGGCCGAGGAATCCGCAGCGGAAACCGAAGCCCAGCGCCTCGTTGGACTCGGGTGCGTACACGAAGCTCGCATCGTTGAGGTGCAGGCGATCGATCGCCTTGCGGAGGTCTTCGTAGTCCGTCTCGCCCGTCGGATAAAAGTCGCAGAACACCACCTGCTGCGGCTCGCGATAACCGGCGAGCGCCTCGGTGGCGGGATACAGATCGAGCGTCACCGTGTCGCCGATGTTCACTTCGTCCAGACTCTTGATCGAGGCGGACAGGTAGCACACCTCGCCCGCCTCGACGCTCTGCACGGCCGTCGGCTTGGGCGTGTACTTGCCCATGCCCGTCACCGGATACGCCCGCCCGCTGCTCATCATGCGAATCTTGTCGCCGAGCTTGAGCCGGCCGTTCATGACGCGGATGAAAAACAGCACGCCGCGGTAGTCGTCGTACACCGAGTCGAAAATCAGCGCCTGCAGCGGCTTGTCCGCATCGCCCACCGGGCCCGGCAACTTCTCGCAGATGGCGGTCATCAGTTCGTCGATGCCCAGTCCGCTCTTGGCCGAGCATCGCACGCAGTCCTCGGCCGCGAAGCCCAGCACGGATTCGATTTCCTCCGCCACCTGATCCGGCAGCGCCGCCGGCAGGTCCACCTTGTTGAGCACGGGCACGATCTCAAGATCCTGCTCGATCGCCGCGTAGGCATTCGCCACCGTCTGCGCCTCGACGCCCTGAGCCGCATCGACCACCAGCAGCGCCCCCTCGCACGCCTTCAGAGCGCGCGACACTTCGTAGTGAAAGTCCACATGCCCGGGCGTGTCGATGAGGTTGAGCATGTACTTCTCGCCCTTGTGGACGTACTGGATCGTCACGGCCGAGGCCTTGATCGTGATGCCGCGCTCGCGTTCCAGGTCCATGTCGTCGAGCATCTGATTCTTCATCTCCCGCTCGGTGATCGCGCCGGAGAATTGGAGAATCCGATCGGCAAGCGTGCTCTTGCCGTGGTCGATATGCGCAACAATGGAGAAGTTTCTGATCTTCATAGCGGTTTGAGACCGCTATTGTAGCAGGGTCGGGGGCGGAGGAAATGACCAAGCACCAAATCCCAATGACCAAGGGAATGACGAATCTCCAAATGAATCAAGCCACCCGAATGCGGATAGGCGCACCCCCTCTCCCGCCGGGAGAGGGCCGGGGTGAGGGTGGCCCCGAATGAAGGCGCGCTTCGTTGCGGACGCGGTCGGTGATCGGGCGCACCCTCACCCGGCCCTGCGGGCCGACCTCTCCTGGAGGGAGAGGTGAGAAGACGCGTCGCGTCACACACATGGGTGCCACGGCTTGGCTCGGCAAACCGTGCCTCGACACGCTGCTCAACTCGCACGGCTTGGGCGAAGCGCCCAAACCGTGGCACCCGGCCGACCTGTCTACTTCAATACCGCTTTGTCGACTTTGACCTCCGCCATGACATTTTTTCCGTCGATGGGATTTAGAAGGTCGACGATTAGAAAGTCCTGATGTTCATTCGTTGGACCATAGAGGAGGTAATGACGGCGCTTCACCTTTACGATATGGAGCGGAACCGTATCGTTGACCTCAGCGATGCGTTTGTGAGTCGAAAAGGTTCCCATATCATCCTCTATCTCATATGGCGCAAGATTTCCGAGTCCCATGGGGTTCTTCCATAGCACTTGCGACTTTTCAAGGTGTGTCGTTGTACCAATGAGACCGCGATATTGCCTCGAAGCTGACACATCGGAAACGCAGCCGGACGAGGCGAACGCTAACAGACAGACAAAAGAATACTGTCGAAGACCCATATTGCACCCGAAAACCAGGCCCAATTCTATCTCACATCCCCTTCGTCAGCGCCTCCAGGTGCTTGGCGAAATGGATCGCTAACACTTCGGTGTACGTGTCGGGATGCGTTTCGAGGACGCTGCGGAGGGCGGGGCCCAGCGTGGCGTGCGTCAGGACGGAGCCGAAGGTGCAGTGGAGAATCTGCCGGCCGGCGTGGGTGAAGCCCTTGCCGGCGGGGACGTCTTCCCAGCATTCCAGATAGATCCGCTCCAGTTCCTTGTCATCGCTGACGGCGGCGGGCGCGGGGACGGTGTCGAGCGTGGCGTGCACGTGATAGGTCGCCTTGTCCGTGTCGTACCGGCCCCGGGCGAAGTCGCAGATTTCACGGAACAGCCGCGCATCGTGAATCGCCGCGACGCGCAGGGCTTCGAGGTAGCTGGTGCCGGCGGTTTTGACATGGAAGCGGCCCTTGGTGGCGCGGGCGAAGGGGGTGTACATCGAGAGCTTGTCGGACCCGGAGTGCAGACTGAGTTTGTACGGGCCGACGATCTCGGCGATGGCGTTGTGATCGGCGAGGGAGGCCTCGAGCTTGGCGACATTGCCGATGTAGTCCACGCCTTTTTCCATCTCGCCGATGAAGCGCGGGGCGAGACTGACCAGCTTCATGTCCCGGCCCATGCACTGATCGGCGATGATGAAATGCTCGGCCAGCGTCGTCGGCTGATCGGTTTCATCCACGCTGAGTTCAATCTCATAGTCGCGGCCGTTCTTTTTGTGAACAGCGTCGATGTACTCGGCGAGCTTGACCGCTTCGTTGATGGCGACGCCGTACTTGACCGCACAGCGCATCGCGGCTTCTTCGTCGATCTTCAGCGTTGTGCCGGTCGGCAGTTTGACGGTCTGCCCGGTGTATTCGTCGAGCCAGTCGATCCGGTCGGCGACGGCGGCGTACTTTTCGCGCAGGGTATTTTCATCGTAGTTGTCGGCCTTCGGATCGACGTGACCGGAGGGATCGATGGTGAAGAACGTGAAGCCCACGGCGGCGGTGCGATCGACGTCCTGCGGGGTCTTGAGGTGGTCGGCGTCCGCACCGGTGCGGGCGTCCCATTGGGCGATGAGCATGCCGAACTGGGCGTCGTCCATGACCTGGCGCGGCTCGCGCTGCGTGCGGGCCATCTCGCGGATCGACTGTTGCGGAAAGATCGGGGCGATGTCGCCGCCGGCCCGGCGCATGGCTTCGGCGTGACCGGGCGTGGCGAGCCCGATGCGGTCGCCGAAGCCGAAGCTTGCGGCGAGGCCGAGTGGGACAGGCGTCAGGTTCCACACCGCGGCGCGGGCCTGCGCCATGTTCTGCGGTGTGAACGGCAGTTCCTCGCCGTCGATGTTGATCGTGCGCTGTCCCTGTTGCGTCGTGGCTTGAGCGTTCATCGTGGGTCGTCCCTGATGCGATGGTGAAGGTGAAATTCGTCGAGCGTGCTTGCAGACAGACATGGTAGAGGGCCGGTCGCCGGAGGCAATACCGATTTTGGATTAAACGGTGCCTGAACTTTCGTCGGGCGCGTCGCCGGCGGAGGGCGCGGGGAAACGCCCGCGGCTGCGCTGACGCATTTGCGCCCGCAATTCGAGCCGCAGCGCTTCGACGCGATCGTGCAGGAGCGACAGCGCATCGTGCGTGGGCAGGTCGGCAAGCGTTTGCGAATCGATCGGCTCGCCGAATTTGACGGCGGTGTAGCCGATGATCTTGGGGCGCGAAGCGTGAATCGGCCAGACATCGAAAGCCCCTTCGATCGCCGCGGGGATGACCTTGGGCTTGGCCCGCTTGATGAGCAGCATCACGCCCGGCATGAACGGGTGCACCGCGCCGTCGGCCGTCCGCCCGCCTTCGGGGAAGACGAGCAGCAGATGGCCCTGCGTGAGTTTGTCGATGGCGAGGCGCATCGCGCGGATGTCGCCTTTGCTCTGATCGACTTCGAAGGCGTTGAGCGAGCGGATCAGCGCGGCGAAGAAGCGGTTGCGGAAGAGCGTGTGCCGCGCCATCGGATGAAAGTGGCGATGACTGATGCCCGTGCCCAGCAGCACCAGATCGAGGTACGACTGGTGATTGGACACGAGCAGGACGGGGCCTTCGGCGGGGATGTTGCGGGCCCCGTACCAGCGGTGCCGGTACGCGAGCCCGAGCAGCAAGCGCAGGAGGAACTGAAGCGTCCACCACCAGAAGATTTTGATCAGCGGGGCGCCCGGATTCGTGCGACGGATCGTGCGCAGCAGACGCATCACCCGACCCTCGCCCGCACTTTTTCGACCAGCAGATCGACCACTTCGTCGAGGTTCATGTCGGACGTGTCGATACGGTCGGCGTCGGCGGGGCAGATCAATGGGCCATCGTGGCGGGTCGAGTCACGCTGATCGCGGTAGACGATCTGCTCGCGGATTTTGTGCTCGTCGGCGACGCGACCCGCGGCTCGAAGCTGGTCCGCGCGGCGCTTGGCGCGCACCTCGGCGGAGGCGTCCAGATAAAACTTTGCGGTCGCATCAGGGAAGACGACCGAGCCCTGATCGCGCCCTTCGGTGACGAGACGCGGATGGGTATGGCCGATCATGCGCTGCGAGCGCACCAGCACGGAGCGCACGCGCGGATTGGAGGCGATCTCGCTCACCGCCGCGGTGACATCAGGATCGCGAAGCCGATGCGCCAGATCGAACCCGTCGACCTTCAGTGCCGGAGGATCGGCCTTCCAGTCGAATCGGAGATTGAGCGTTTCGGCGAGTTCGCCCACCTTGTCGACGTCCGCGGGGTCCAGGTCGTGATCGATCACGGCGGCGGCGATGCCGCGGTACATCGCGCCGGTGTCGAGAAAGTCGACGCCGAGGCGGGCGGCGAGGGTCCGGGCGACGGTGCTCTTGCCCGCGCCGGCCGGGCCGTCGATCGTGACGATCAGCGTGTTGGTCTGCGTTTGTGCGTCCATGGAAGGAAAGTAGGATAATGTGTCTTCGCTCATTCGACCAGCAGACGAGGTATCCACACTTGGACAAACGACCGCTCGGCAAAACGGACATGCAGCTCACCACGCTCAGCTTCGGCGCTTCGTCGCTCGGGGCCGAGTTCCGCAATATCGACATCCCTGAGGCGATGCGGGCGGTGCGCGTGGCGCTGGATCTGGGGATGAACTTCATCGACACGTCGCCGTTCTACGGGCGCGGCATGAGCGAGGTGCTGCTGGGCCCGACGCTCAAGGACGTCCCGCGCGATGCGTACTACCTCGGCTCCAAGCTCGGGCGCTACAGCGGGACGCGCTTCGACTTTTCCGCACGCCGGGTCATCGAGAGCGTCGAGATTTCGCTGGAGCGCATGAAGACGGATCACCTGGACATCTGCCTCTGCCACGACATCGAGTTCGTGGACATGAAGCAGATCGTCGAGGAGACGATCCCGCAGATGCGGCGCTTGCAGGAAAAGGGCATGATCCGCTACGTCGGCGTCAGCGGGTATCCGATGAAGATGTTCAAGTACGTCTTGGACCACACGGACGTCGACGTCGTGCTCTCGTACAACCACTACACGATGCAGAACACGATGCTCGCGGATCTCGTGCCGCTGCTCAAGCAGCGGGGGGTGGGCATCATGAACGCCGCGCCGTTCTCGGCTCGCCTGCTGACCAATGCGCCGCTGCCGGCGTGGCACAAGGCGACGCCGCTCGTGCGCGAGACGGCGGCGAAGGCGGCGAAATATGCGGAGGCGAACGGCGTCGACATCGCCCAGCTCGCGGTCCAGTTCTCGCTCGACAACCCGGACCTGACGACCTGCATCGTCGGCTCGGCGAATCCGGATAACGTCAGGAAGTGGGTCGAATGGGCGAACAAGCCGATTGACCGGAAGCTGATGGACGAAGTGCTGGCGATCCTCAAGCCGATCCACAACTGGTTCTACATCGAAGGCCGGGCGGACAACAATGATGAGGTGAAGTCGTGAAAGCCATTTTGCTCGAAAAACCCGAGCATTTTAAGAAGATCGAGATCGACGAGCCGAGCGCGCCAGGCAAGGGCGAGGCGCTGGTGAAGGTGCATCGCATCGGCATCTGCGGGACGGACCTGTCGGGCTACCTGGGCAAAATGCCGTTCTTTCAATACCCGCGCATTCCGGGGCACGAACTGGGCGTCGAAGTGGTGTCGGTCGGCACGGGCGTGACGAATGTCAAAGCGGGGGACCGTTGCAGCGTCGAGCCGTACATGAACTGCGGGAATTGTCACGCCTGTCGCAAGGGTTCGAGCAACTGTTGCGCGAATCTGAAAGTCATCGGCGTGATGGTCGACGGCGGGATGCGCGAGCGGTTCCTCATCCGGGCCGACAAACTGCATCCGTCCGCGAAGCTGAGCTTTGATCAACTGGCGCTGGTGGAGACGCTCGCAATCGGGTGTCACGCGGTCAACCGCGGCGCGCCGGTGAAGGGCGAGAACTGCCTGGTCATCGGCGCCGGGCCGATCGGCTTGTCGACGATCGAGTTCGTGAAGCTCACGGGGGCCAGGACGATCGTGATGGACATGAACGCGGAGCGGTTGACGTTCTGCCGCGAGGTGATGGGCGTCGACGAGACGGTCATGGCGGAAGGGGATATCGACAAGGCGCTGCGGGAGGTGACGGACGGGGCGCTGCCGGATGTGGTGATCGACGCGACGGGGTCGAACGTGTCGATGTCCAACGCCTTCGGCTACGTCGCGCCGACCGGCCGGCTCGTCTACGTCGGCATCACCACCAAGGAAGTTACCTTCAAGCACCCCGTGTTCCACCGCCCCGAAGGCACGCTGCTTTGCTCGCGCAACGCCATGCCCGCCGACTTCACGCGCATCATCAAGCTCATCGAGGACGGCGTCATCAACACCGATCCGTGGATCACGCACCGCACCGGGTTTGACGATCTGATCGCCAACTTCCCTTCTTACACGCAGCCGGCGACGGGCGTGATCAAGGCGGTCGTCGAATTGACGTGAAAAAAACGACGGTGGACGGCGGGCGAACGCCGATGTATTTTCGGTCCCGATGCCCCGTAAGAGGACGAATCCGGTGATGCTCACTGAGACGCATATCCGTCGCCATCTGCCCGCCACCCGCCGCTCGATCACGCACCGATTCACGATCGCCAATCACGAGGGCTATCTGACGATCGGGCTTTTCGATGATGGCAGCCCTGGCGAAATTTTCGTGAAGATGGCCAAAGAGGGCTCGACACTCTCGGGCATGGTGCAGGCCTTCTGCCGGGCGCTGAGTCTGGCGATGCAGTACGGGCTGAGTCTCGAGGAAGTCGTCGATCGCTTCAAAGGCATGCGCTTTGAACCCATGGGCATGACCAACAACCCCGACATCCCCGAGGTGCTGAGCATCGTCGACTACGTGGCCCAATATCTGGAGCTGGAATTCTCCAGTCGCGGAAGAAAATTATAAGCAAATTATTTTCAACTAATTGCGCCAAAATGCGGCGCGTTTTTGTTGCTTGGGCTGATGGGCAAAATCCGTAAAATCCCTTGCATGAGCGGGGTCGGCGGGGTATATTTTTGAGTCGAAGAGTGTGGGCCGGGATGTGGCCCTGGGAAAAGATGAAACATGATTCAGGCCGATGCCTGAGGGGAAAGTTCGATATGAAGTTCGCACCCTTGTTTGTCGTGGCGCTGGCTGTCTGCGCCTTTACCAGCAGCGCCAAGGCGGTCTTCCTGCAGGAGTCGCGCGTCGATCTGGGCGGCGGGCTTGAGCAGATCACGCTGACGATCGTTGAAGACGACGCCAGCAAGACCATCTCCGGCATCAACGCCATCATCACCGCGCCCGCCGGCACGATTCATCATGAGACGGCCTTTGGCGGTGCGATCGCTCCGCTGTTCCAGAGCGATCTTGCACTCGCCCAGACGCTCTCTCCGGCGCAGGACTGGGTTGGGCATGACACCTACTGGAAGTTCAATGAGGCCGACCTGCTCGTCGTTGGCAAGAACAGCCCCCGCAACGCCCCGTTTGCGGCCTTCGATGGCACGGCTGAAAAAACCACCACGACGCTGAGCCCCAATGTCGACTACCTGAGCGGTTCGTTCAGTCTGCTCGGCTCGGCCAGCGAAGCGCCGTTCACGCACCGCGAAGTCGCTCAAATCGTCGTCGCCGCCGGCACGCAGCTCAATCTGCTCGTCGGCGAGGTCGGCGGGTTCTTTGTGACCGGTCAGCCCTATTCGACCGACCGCATCACGGGCATCGTCTCCGACAACGTGCCGGAGCCGACAAGCTTGGCGATGGTCATGCTCGGTTCTCTGGCGATGATCCGTCGCCGCCGGGTCGCCTGAACGGACCCCGCATTCGATTCTGACCACTTTCAAGCCCCGCTCGGTCAAACTGAGCGGGGCTTGTGATTTATCGGCTGGGCCGATCTTTATCGCAACCGCGGCCCGGTCGGACGATATAATGTCCTAGGAAGGTGGTTAGAACCATGCGTATGAACCTTCAGGCATTGACAATACTGGCGTTGACGGCGGGCCTCGGAGCTTCGACGGCCTTGGCGCAGAATCAGGTCATCGACGGCCGCCAACTCGACCGCAACCTCCGCGTCGGGTCCGGCGGGGTCAATGACAATCGCCGGGTCAATACGGCCGGCGTCTATCAGAACGCGCTGGTCACCGGCAACGTCGCCGGCCTCGCCCGCTTCCGCGCCGATGACATCGACTACCGCGCCCCCGGCGAGTTCACCGCGACGACCGGCGCCGATGACACCTACCTGTTCCGACTCCAGTCGCAGACCCCCGGCCTGACAAGCCGCAGCGGACAGATGGTGCTGCCCAGCGGGTCGCCCGCCACGTTCCAGAGCGGGTACAACACCGGCTCGATCACCCTCCGGGCCGGCAGCGGCGTCACCAGCGGGGAAATCAGCGGGCAGTATGATCGCTACGCCAGCGGACTGACGATCCGTCGCGACGATCTGGGCGCCGTCAGCGCTCACGGCGCCAGTGCTTTGAACCTGTCGCTCGATGCCCATGCCCTCACCGGTAAGCCCATGACCGACACGGTCGGGTTCGCCACCGACAAGTCCGGCCAGCTTCTTCAGATCACCGCCAGCCCGCTGGTGGGCATCCGTCAGCAGCCGCTGGGTCAGCCCACGCCGATGACGCAGCAGCAGATGACCAAGGACAACGAGGCGAAGAATCCGCCGCTGCCGGACGCGGTGGCGCCGGCGGGCACGAACGGCTCGCCGGAGGTTCCGAAGGTCGACGCCAAGGGCGACCCGTTGGACCCGACGGGCTCGCAGCAGGTCGATCGCGGGCGCATCAGTCCGCTCAATGTCGCGCCGGGGCTGATGCTCGGCCGACAGCTCAACACGCAGATCGAAGCCACGGTCGAGGCCAACAGCGCCCCGCGCTTCCGCACGGAGGAACTGGAGCAGGCGATCCTCGCCGGCAACACGGATGCGAACGCGCAGCCGGGGCAGAACGTGTACCAGGACTTGCTGGCGAGCATTCGCGGCGGCGGGGCGGCGACGCCCGGCACGAACGGCGGCATTCCGGCGGACCAGCTTGCCGGCAAGCCCGCTGTGAACCCCGACGATGACACCACGCCCAAGAGCGAAGTCGATCGCGTCGCCGATGCCTTCGCCAAGACGCAGGAGGCGATCGCCAAGGGCAATGAAGACACGCAGACGACCGAGCAGAAGCTTGAAGCGCTTGTCAAGAAGCTCGACTACAACCTGCCGCCGCTCAAGACGCTCGCCGGGTCGGAGAACAATGCGTTCGATGCGGCGATGATGCGCGGGCAGAAGCTCATGACCGAGGGCAAGTTCTTCGATGCCGAAGACGCCTTCGCGGCGGGCGTGACGTTGCGGCCCAAGGATCCGATGGCGCAGATCGGTCAGCTTCACGCCCAGCTCGGCGCGGGGCTTTATCAGACCGCCTCCGGCACGCTCCGCCGCATCCTGCTCGCGCATCCGGAACTGATCGCCACGCGCTATCAGCCCCCCGTGCTGCCCAGCGATGATCGCCTCAATCACATCGAGGATGATCTGCAGGATTTGCTTCAGAACAACCCCCGGGCCGATGCGCCGCTGCTGTTGGCGTACCTCGCATATCAGCGCGGGTTCATCGACACGGCGAGCCACGCGTTGGATGTGATGGCGTCGCGCAATCCGCGCGATGAGCTGTTGCCGCTGCTGCGCCGCATCTGGCTCTCCGCCCCGCACAAGATCGTCGAGCACGACAAGCCCGAAGCGCCCCCGGCTCAAACGCCTCCCAAGCCGGCCGAGAAGCCCGCCAAGACGATCGATTCCGACGAGAAACCCTGACCCCGTTCACCAAGGTACGATCGATCCCACGGTTCCAACAACCGCGCGAGACTATCCTTCCATCCATGCCTCCACGCCCCGCCCATCTGACCGAATTCATCCCCGCCCCGGCCCTCCAGCGGATTCTCGACACGTTCGCCGGCGTGACGGGCTACGCCGCCGTCATCCGTGACACGACCGGGCAGGTTGTCGCCAAGTCCGGCACCGGCCGCTCCGTCACCGCCCGTTCCAACGCCCTGCGCGACACGCTGACCAAGAGCTGGTCGCACGAGCCGCCCAACGTCTCGATCCGTCTGGGCCAGCGCGCGATTGCTTCGTTGAGTCTGGGCGAGCGTCTGCCCGCCGCCGCCGGCGCGTTCGCCGAGCCGGTCACCACCACCGGTGCGCCGGAGGATCGCCTCGCCTCGATGACCCCGCAGGCCGATGCGGTTCAGTTCCTGTACCTGCTCGCCGACACGCTCGCCCAGGTCTGCCATCAGGGCGTGCAGCTTCGTCATCGCGTCGAGGAATTGACGACGCTCTTTCAGCTTTCGCGCTTGCTGTCCGGTCAGCGTTCGCTGCCGAACGTGCTTCAGACGATCGTGCGTTCCGTCGTCGAGTTGCTCAACGTCAAGGCCGCGGCGATCCGACTGCTCGACGCCAGTCGGCAGGAGCTGGTGATCGAAGCGACGCACAATCTCTCCGCCGATTACCTGAACAAGGGCCCGATCGTGCTTTCGCGCAGCGAGCTCGATCAGCAGGCGCTGGCGGGGGAGGTCATCTACGTCGCCAACATGAGCGACGATCCGCGCGTCATGTACCCCGAGGACGCCAAGCGGGAGGGATTGGCGTCGATGCTCGTGGCGGGCATGGTCTACCGCGGGCAGCCGATCGGCGTGATGCGCATCTACACCGAGAAAGTCACGACTTTCTCGGACAATCGCCGCAATCTCGTCACCGCCATCGCCCAACTCGCCGCCGGGGCGATTCACAACGCCCGGCTCGACGCCGAGCGGCAGGAGCAGCGGCGCATCGCCCGTCAGGTCCAGCTCGCGGCGGACGTGCAGCGGCGGCTCCTGCCGCAGAAGGCGCCGGTGATGGAGCCCTTCGATGTGGCGGGCGTCTACGAGCCGTGCTTCGAACTCGGCGGCGACTTCTATGACTTCATCGCTTTCGAGGACGCGATGGGCATCGTCGTCGGCGACGTGGTCGGCAAGGGCGTGGCGGCGAGTCTCTTGATGGCTTCCGTCCGCGCTTCGCTGCGGGCGCACGTCGAGGATGTCTACGACCTGGACGAAGTCATGGCGCGCGTCAACGTCGCCCTGACCCGGGACACGCGCGACAACGAATTCGCCACCGTCTTCTACGGCACGCTCGATCGCCATACGCTCCGCCTCACCTACTGCTCCGCCGGCCACGACCCCGCCCTCATGTACCGCGACGGCGCGTTCACCGACCTGACCGTCGGCGGCATGGTGCTGGGCATCGACAAGCATCAGACCTACGAGAAGGGCCTCGTCGATCTTCAGCCCGGCGATGTGCTGTTGGTCTACTCCGACGGCGTGACGGACGCATCGAACTTCGCCGGCGAGAAGTTCGGCCGCGAGCGCCTCAAGCAGGCGGTGCGCGACATGGCCCACCGCCCGGCGCGCGAAATCGTCAGCCATGTCCTCTGGCAGGTCCGTCGATTCGTCGGTCTCAACCACCGCCCCGACGACATGACCATCGTCGCCGCCAAAGTGAATCCTCGCGCCTGAATCACCGCCTTTTATTCTCAATGACCGCGCCGCCCGGATAACCCGATTATCCGGGCTTTTTGCGGGTATTTTTGCTCGGATTCCGCGTGCGTTTCAAGTGTCGCCGCGACGCTTGCCGATACTATGGATGGTTCTTCACGAACTTCCCCAGCACCTGTTGTGAGATGGAGGAGCGACCCATGAGCTCCCTGACACCCTCGAGCATTGCCGCGAGTCTCGCCCAGACCGCGCTACAGCAGAGCCAGACCGCCCGCGCCCGCGATGCCGTGCGCAATCGGCAGGATCGTCACGCCCAGAAGATGCGCGAGATGGAGGAGAAGCAGCTTGAGACGATCGAAGACTCGTACGAAACGTCCGATCAGCACCTGACGGTCACCGACGACGGCCAATCCCCCGACCAGAATCGCCGCCCCCCGCGCGACGACGACGACAACGCGGAGCATCCGCACGTCGACATTCAGGCGTGAGACAAGTGGTGATGTGGTGATTTGGCGAAGTGGTGATGTAAGAACCCATTGCCCGGGTTCTCGTCTATTTCAGCAATTCAACAAATTGATCGACCGTCAATCCGGCTTGGCGGATGATGGCGCGCAGCGTGCCGCGATCGAGTGATTTGTGATCGGGAACGACGAGCTGGGCGAACGGATGATCGCGGCGGAGGGTGATGTGGCTGCCGCGCTGGCGCTTGCGAACGAACCCGGCGCGCTCGAGCGCTTTGACGCATTGTGCCCCGGAAATAACCAGCAGGCCGCTCATACGACGAGCGTCATCACATCGAAATGATCTTCGGGGACCGGCAGCCCGTCGTCGGTTAGGGCTTCGGTGTAGGCGGTGATCGCCTCGCGGATATTGGCGATCGCCTCTTCCTTCGTCGCGCCCTGGCTGATGCACCCCGGGAGGGAAGGGCACTCGACGACCCACATCCCATCTTCACCCGGATAAAGCACGATCTGCCGCATGGCGAAACCTCCGATTGGATTATAGATCGGCCCGCGGCGCGATGCGATTCAGGGCTGATCGCATCTTTCATATCACCGCTTCGCCGCTTACACCGCCCCGTGGATCAGCGTTTTCAACGCCGCGCCGGGGTCAGGTTGTTTCATCAGGTTTTCGCCCACGAGCACCGCGTTGACGCCGGCGGACTTGAGGCGGGCGACGTCGTCGTGCGTGCGGATGCCCGACTCGCTGACGAGGATGTCGGTGTTCTCGACCATGGTGAGCAGGCGAAGCGTGTGGTTCAGGTCCGTGGTCATCGTGCGCAGGTCGCGGTTGTTGATGCCCAAAAGGCAATAGCCGGCATGGGGAAATCCGATGTGCGGGCGCACGCGCAGCAGACTGTCCATGTCGTGCACTTCCAGCAGCACGGTCAATTGAAGCTGCGTGGCGAGAATGAGCAGGTCGATGAGCAGCGCCTCTTCGAGGCATTCGGCGATGAGCAGGACGGCGTCGGCGCCCGCGGCGCGCGATTCGTAGATCTGGTACGGATCGACGATGAAGTCCTTGCGCAGGACGGGGAGCGGGACGGCTTCCTTGATGCGGCGGATGTATTCGAGCTTGCCCTGAAAATACTTTTCATCCGTCAGGCAACTGATCGCCGCCGCGCCCCCGGCGTGATAGGCCTTGGCGATGGCGACGGGGTCAAAGTCGGGGCGGATGAGCCCGGCGGAGGGGCTGGCGCGTTTGACCTCGGCGATGACGTTGATGGTCGGGCTTTTGCGGGTGACGGCGGCGAAGAAATTGCGCGGCTTGCTGGAGCGGTCGGCCTGCGCCTCCAGATGCTCCTGCGGAAGACGCGCCTTGGCCGCCTGCACCTCGGTGCGTTTGTGAGCCACGATCTCGTCGAGTATGTTCGCCAACTTCACCGACTCCGCGTAGGGTGGAGCCGGTAGTGTAGCGCGGCCGTGCGGGCCGCTCAAACGCAGGCGAACCCATGCCCGAATCCGATGTCATGACCATCATGGTGCTTGCCTTGATCCATCTTCTGGCGATCGGCTCGCTCTCTCTGCTGATCTATACCAGCGTGCTTTCGCCGCGCGGCATCGATCGCGCCCCGGAACGTCCCGGCAAACTGACGCTCGTCGACCCCATCATCGCCTTCGGCTTCCTCGTCCTCGGCACCAGCGCCGCAGCACTCTTCGCCAGGTCGATGCACATCGACATCGATCAGTGGATGATGCAGTTGACGCAACTGGGCGAAGTGCCCATGGCGATCTACATCCTCGGCCGGGCCCATCTGGCCGTCGAAGACGGGCTCAGCGGGTTCGGCCTGGGCCTGCGCGGGCTCCGCACGGGTCTGATCGGTGCGCTGATCGCCATCCTTGTCGTGCTGCCGCTGACGGTCGAAGTCTCGATGGCGATCGGGAAGATGCTCGAGTATCTGCACATCACGCCGCCGGAACTGGCGCACGAATCGCTCAAACAACTTGTCGAACTGCCGTGGGGTCCGCGACGATGGGGGCTGATCGCCTGTGCCGTCATCGGGGCGCCGATCTTCGAGGAACTGATGTTCCGCGGCATGGTGCAGACGGCTCTCGTCGAAACCGGGGTCATCCGCAATCGGTGGTGGGTCATCCTCATCGCCTCGGTGCTGTTCGCATCGATTCATCTCAACGTTGTGCCGTGGTTCGCGCTGCCGCAGATTTTCGTACTCTCGCTGGGGCTGGGCTTCGTCTACGAGCGCACGGGATCGCTGTACGCGCCGATGCTCTTGCACATGGCGTTCAACGGCGTGCAGATTTATGCTGCGTTGCACATGCAAACTCCGGCCGCCCCATGAGCGTACTATCCCCCATGTCGCGATTCGCCTTTCTGTGCTGCCTGCTGACGCTCGCCGCCTGCGGCGCCCCGCAGGTCAACAACACGCGCCTGGACGCGGCGGACCTGGTCGCCATGTCGGATCAGATGACCGCGTCGCTGATCGCCTCGCCGGCGGTCGTCGCGCGCACGGCGGCGAGCGAGCCGTGGATCATCAGCATGGATCGCGTGAGTAATCAGTCCAACGACATCATTCCCGATCGCGAGAAGTGGGCCTTCATCGCCCGTCTCCGCGCGCAGCTTTCGCAGTCCCGCGCCTTGTCGGAGCGGAATCTCAAATTCGTATTGTCCTACAACACGGCCGGGGAAGTCGCTGAGCGCGTCGGCGATCGCATCACGCCGACGCATCTGCTGACCGCCACTTTCTACTCCGCCACCGTCGCGAATCATCAGACGCGCAGCGACACGTATCTGTGCGCCTTCCAATTGATGAGCGCGAAGGATGATCAGATCCTTTGGGAAGACAAGTACGAGATCAAGCGGGCGGTGATGCGGAACAAGCTGGATTGAGGTCAGCGATGGTGCGATGGATCAATGGGCTTTGGATGTCGGCGGGGGCGCTGCTTGTCATTTGCATCACCGGCTGCGCCCAGCGGACGAATCGCTCCTCCGCCGAGGCGTATTACGATCATGCGTATCCGGCGGCGCGCGACGCGGTGCGCCAGCTCGCCACGGATCGCAAGAGCACGGACATCGTGCTCGACAACATGCGGCTGGGCATGGCGTCGCTGGCCGACGGCGATCTGGACGAGTCGGAGCGGGCGCTTTTGCGAGCGTACGAATATCTGCGCAGCGGGGGGGTGAACACGGACGACCGCACGATCGCCAGCGAGTATTTTTTCGAGGGCGTGAAGGTCTGGAAGGGCGAGCCGTTCGAGCAGGCGATGAGCTACTACTACATCTCCGCGCTGTACATGCTCAAAGGCGACTGGGAGAACGCGCGGGCGGCGGCGTCGAATTCGCTCTTCGCCCTGCGCGATTTCGCGGGTTCACCCGAGAATATGGAGCAGCTCGCCCGCACCGCCGCGGAGCACGATCAGCAGCGCGGCGGCGACTACCTCAAGACGGGCTACAAGGCGATCGAGTCGCAGTTCGCGCTGGGATATCTGATGGCGGCGACGGCGTACGTGCAGATGAAGCAGCCGGCGGATGCGAAGCCGCTGTTCGATCGCGTGCGGGAGCTGCGGGCGGATTTGGCGCCGCTGGCCGATGCGCTGGAGGGCGGGCAGTATGACACGCTCTTGCTGGTCGATGTCGGGCGCGGGCCGCGCAAACAGGCGTATGGGGAGGACGATGCGATGGTGCGCTTCGTGCCGGACGGACGGCAGTTCGCGCAGCCGCTGGCGGCGGTGTTCATCGACGGCCGGGCGCAACCGCTCGTCGGGCAGAAGCCGGTGGTTGATCTGTGGACGCTGAGCCAGTCGCCGCGCTGGTGGTCGCTGGAGGAGATGCGCAAGGCGCGCAGCGCGATCGGCAACGTGCTGCTGATGGGCGGACTGGCCGCCACCGCCATCGGCTCCAACGCCCACAGCCGCGAGGCGACTTACGCCGGTCTCGGCGCCGCCGCGCTGGGCATGCTCATGAAGAGCGGCTCCAAGGCCGACACGCGCCAACTCGAAATGCTCCCGCACTGCGTCTTCATGGTCCCCGTCATGCTCGGCACCGGACGCCACGAAATCGGCGTGCAGTTCCAGAACGAATCCGGCTGCGACGCGGCGTGGCACGAGATCACCGGCGGTTCCGTCGGCAATCCCGCCGTCTACTACCTGCGTCAACACAATGGCAACGGGGCCGGCATGCCCCCGTGGGCCGGCAAGCCGCGCTACTCCGCCGATGTGCTCGACTATCAGCCCGGGCATCTGCCCTACATCCTCGGCGGCGACGATGTGACCCCGCCCAGCGCGGCACTCATCGACGCCTATCACAAAGCCGGCGTGCTCACCAACCTTTCGCTGACCGACCTGACCGCGCTCTATCAGAGCGAAGGTATCGTCTTCCGCCCCGGCCCGCAGGGACGCGATGACACGACCGGCCTGGACCCGATTTACTACCGTCACATCACCGCGCGCGGCCTCGTGCTTTTCACGCCCCGCCCCGGAACGCACGGCTACGAACGCATCACCCGTCTGCCCCATGACCCCTATCAGCCGCGCCATGACGAGGTGAAGCGTATAATGAGCCAGCTTGCGAACCCGGCCCCGGCTCAGGCGTACAAATGACCAACAGGAGCGAACCGTGAGTGCCAACCAAACGTCCCTCTACGCCGCGTTGACCTTAGCCATGAGCATGATCGTCGGCGGGTGCAATTCCGATACGAGCGTCATCGGCGGAACCTACGACGAAGCCCGCGCGTATCCGAAGATCACGCTCTCGCAGGACACGCTTCAGCCCGCCCTCGGGTTTCAGGAACCCGTCGTGACGCGCACATCCACGAACTTGATGAGCGTCACCGTCCCCGTGCGGGCGCGCAGCAACGAAGACCTCAATGTCGAATACCGCATCATCTGGTTTGATGCGAACCATCAGCCGATCCGGCCCGAGGGATCGTGGATGACCGTGCGCCTCGAGCCGCGCCAGCCGACTTCGATCACCGTGACCAGTTCGTCAACCGATGCGGTGGACTACAACCTTCAATTCCGCTGGGCCCGGCCCTGACCAATACGGAGTGGACCTATGAACCGCCTGCTGATTGTTTCATGCCTCGCGCTGCCCCTCGTCGGCTGTGACACCACGCCCAAGAACGAAGGCACGAGCCGCAGCTACCGCATCGAGACGCGCGACGTCGGCGCCGGGCCGAACCTCGGGTCCGCCGATCTCGTCTCCGCTTCCGAGAAAGCCGTCGTCGGCATCGCCGGCGTGCCGGAAATTCAGAAGGCCGGGGACGTGAAGACGATCATCGTCATGGACCGCGTCGAGAACAAGACCTCTGACCCGTCCGCCAATTTTCAGATCTACCTCGCCCGCATCCGCGCCGCGCTTAATCAGAGCGGCGCGACGCGCAACCTCGCCTTCGTCGAGACCCGCGCCAAGGCCGAGGGCATCAAACAGCGCGAAGGCATTCCCGCCGACCAGTCCGGCCGCACCCGCCCCAACTATGCCCTCACCGGTACTTTCTACGACCTGCCGCGAGGCGTCAGCAACTACTACCTGCTGACCTTCCAGCTCGTCGACCTGACCAACGACATCATCGTCTGGGAAGACAGCTACGAAGTGAAGCTTTAAATCGCGTCATGTCCCAATCCCCCCGTTTAGCGATGCCGCTTGCGGCGTGCTTTTTCCTTTCCATTTCAGTCGCCCCCCGATCCCGCCGATAACACGGATATGAGCAACGCCCCCGGTCCATACCGCCCCTGGCGCGACGACAGCGAGCCGATCATCTCGCCCGAGCAGGCGTACGTCGAAGCCCGCCTTCGCGCGATGGAGCAGCGGCTCATCGCCCTCGAAAAGCTCGTCGCCGGATACAAGGGCGATCTTCCGGGCGCCCGCACCGAGCCGTACAACCACGTCTTCGATCAGCGCCGCAACGAAGCAGCGTGAGTCATCCTCCCTCTCCCGCCGGGAGAGGGCCGGGGTGAGGGTGGCCAAGGATGATGGCGCGCTTCATTACGTGATCCGTCAGTCATTGAGCGTCCTCTCACCCTAACCCTCTCCCGGAGGGAAATGCCGGGACACGCGATACTCATCGCAGCGGCGTAGTAACCGGCAATATGGGCGCTTTGGCCGGCCGTTTTCGCGTCTCGACCGGTGACAGAGACGCCTTGGCACCGGTGCCATCAGGCGTTGGCACTGCAATTTCACCGGCTTGGCATCGCGCCGCTTCGCGGACCGGGACCGGTGACACGGCGCGGCCAGAGCGTTCAGCAGTAGCATCCGGCTTCTTCCAGCCGAACCGGAATGACGCTCTTTACGTAAGATCATGTGTGGCAATATGCCGCACGCAATGCTATACTTCATGGGTCAGAAAGTCGATACTTGAGTGGAGACCACCATGGCGACGACAGCGAACAATACACGATTGGACGTCCGCTTGGGCGAAGAGCAGAAGAAGCTCATCGAACAGGCCGCTGGGTTCCTGGGCCAGACGATCAGTGCATTCACGGTCGCCACGCTTGTCCATCAGGCTGAGCAAGTCGTCGAGCGGTTTGGGATGCTGCGCCTCAGCGACCGCGACCGGGACGCCTTCCTGGCCGCCCTCGACAATCCGCCCGCGCCGAACGCGAAGCTTTGCAGAGCGGCCAAACGCTACGCTGCGAAGGTGACGCGGTGAGCCAGTGGCGCATCGAACTGCTGGACAAGCATCACCAGCGTGAGGGGTTTGACTGCGGCGAAGAAAGCTTGAATAGCTTTCTCCACACCCACGCCGGTCAAAACGCACGACGCGATATTTCGCGCACGTATGTGGTCCTGCCTGCTGAATCCAATGTGGTGGTTGGCTACTACACGCTTTCCAGCGGCAGCGTGGCTTTCAGCAGCCTGCCGGACGCTTCGACCAAACGACTGCCGAAGTACCCCGTGCCGACGGCACATCTGGGACGACTGGCGATCGATCGCCGATTCCAGGGGCAAGGTCTCGGCGGCATCCTGCTGATCGATGCGCTGCGGTGTGTCCGCGAGGCTGCCGACCGGATCGGTATCCACGCCGTAACCGTCCATGCGCTCAATGCCAAAGCCAAGCGGTTCTATGAGACGCACGGTTTCATGAATCTGCGCGATGACGAACTGCACCTGTTCCTGCCGATGGCCACGATCCGAGAGCTATGAAGAACACCCGCCACAAACTCCCGCGCAGCTTCGACGCCCTCGTGGCCGAGATGCCCCCGCAGGCAATCATGGATGAGGTGCGTTACGAGAACACCCTCGAGATGGTCGACCGCCTGATGACGGCGGGCAAGCTGACCAAAGGGCAAGAGCTCTACCTCGAAACGCTGGTGCAGCTCGTGCAGGTGTATGAAGCCAGGCATGTCGCCATCGACACCACCGACCTGAGCGGCGTCGATGCTCTTCGGCATCTGCTGGCCGAGAACGACATGAATGCATCCGATCTGGCTCGTCTGCTGGGTATTCATCAGAGCATGGGCTCGAAGATTCTCAAGGGCGAGCGCTCGCTGACCGTCGAGCACCTGCGCAAGCTCGCCGACCGTTTCAAGGTGCGCCCGGAGTTGTTCATGGCGTGAGGTGGAGGACGAGGGGCTGATGCAAAGTGCCAAGGCTGCGAAACCTGGCACTGCCAAAATCATCGATTCCAGCTTGCGAGGGCCGATTTTCGACCCAAAGTGCCAAACTCGCCTGTTTTCGCGTTCTCCGCCTCCCCTTGCCAAGCAGTCTCATCGCCGCTGCACATTGAGACTTTTGAGACATCCAAAAACCGCGATTCCAAGCCAATATCGTCGTTTTTTGGACCGAAGTCTCAAAGTCTCACCTTTTCGCATTCTCCGCCCCCCCACCGCCGTCACCCATCCGATCGCCATCATCTGAGCCGGTAGAAACCCGGATGCGTCGTCCGGTCAAACTCGACCAGTCCCACATCCGAAAGTTCGCCCAGCACGCGCTTGGCGGTCCGACCGCTGATGCCGAATTCCTGTTCGACCTCACGCCGAGTCAGCTTGCCCTCGGATGCCAGTTGAACCATCACCCATCGCTGCTTATCGTTGAGTCGCAGTGACGATCCGGCACCCTTCGATGGGCTTGCCTTCTGTTCGAGCCGGTCTGATTCACCCACGATGGTGCCGTCTTCGTCGCACACCTCCACGACGATCCGTTCTGTCAAGTGATAGCCAACGTCGTCCCGAGCGATCACATGTTCCGGATCGCATTGTTTGCCGCAACGATTCATCGCCTTGGTACATCGTGACCGGAGCGTGGATATCGCGCGGAATAATGTGTTCTGCATGGGCTGGGGTTTGAGTCGGCGGGCCAGGGCCGTGCTCTTCAGATGAACTCGCTGCCCCCTAGCATCTTCTGCTCTCAATGCCAGCAGAATCTGCCAGGCGCAGCCTCTTTGGCTCCTCTCACAAACCGTCACACCGCCCAGATCAATGTGATCGGGGTGGTACGCCAGCACGGCTCCATCGAACGGCGCGAGCGGTTCGCTGTCGCCCTTGCCGCTATTTGACATCCGAAAACGCCGGTGC
>WGMD01000016.1 GCA_016125255.1 Planctomycetota bacterium
CGCGGCGGCTTTACACTGATCGAACTGCTCGTCGTCGTGACGATCATCACGCTGCTGCTGGCGATTCTGTTGCCGTCGCTGAGTCGATCGCTGGCGCATGCGAAGACGACGGTGTGCCAGACGCGGATGCGACAGTTGATGCTCGCGAGCGTGACCTACTCGTCGGACTGGTTCGGCACGATGCCGCATCCGGATTGGGATTCGTGGGAGCCGTACCCCGGTTGGCTGTACGACAAGAACGACGCGAGCAAGCCCCGCCCGCAGAGCGGCGTGCTGTTTCCGCTCGTCAAGGATGTGACGCTCTACCATTGCCCGAGCCATCCCCAGCCCTGGACCTACGGCACGCAGGTCTACACCAGCTACACGATGAACGGCTCCGTCTGCGGGTACGGCAATGCCGGGAAGGCCTACGCTTTGGGCGATTTTCAGGCGACCGACGTCATCTTCTGGGAGACGCACGAAGAGAGCACCTACTGGAACGACGGCTCGAACTTCCCCCACGAATTCGCCACCGGGCGCCATCCGCTCAGCGGCGACGTCGGCGCGGGCAACGTCGTCCGCATCGATACGTCGACCAAGTGGCTCAGCACGGATGAATATCACGAACTGGCGTTTCCTTCGTTCCCCGCATCACGCAATGAACTTTGGAACCGCCCCTATTCGAGCAAAGGCTGGTGAGTCCGCCATGCGCCAACGCGCCTTTACGCTGATCGAACTGCTCGTCGTCGTCGCCATCATCGCGATGCTCATCGCCATCCTGCTGCCGTCGCTCAGTAAAGCGCGACAGACGGCCAAGGCCATCGCCTGCGCCGCCAACATCCGCCAGTTCGAAACCGCGCACATCGGCTACGGGCTCGACAATCGCAACGCGCCGTTCCCCTACGTCGGGGGGAAACTGTTCATGTGGTACCTGGAAAAATATCACTCCAATATTGATGCGATCCGCCTCTGCCCCGAGGCGATCAAGCCCAATCCCTACGCCGGCAACGGCACGGCCCACCTGGCGTGGACCTACAGCGGGTACACCGGCTCGTACGCCCTCAACGGGTTCATGTACAACTCGCAGGGCGGCGACGCATCCAACGGCGGCGGTCACAACTACGCCGCTGCTTCGCCGTATCCCAATGCCTGGTGGGACACGCTCGCGCCCAAGTACACGTCGATGGTCCCGGCGTTCTGCGATTCGATGTGGGTCGATCTGTGGCCGCATCAGAACGACACTGTTCCGACGGATCTGGAGAATCCGGTGCCGCTGCCCTTGCAGCAGAATCCGTGGCACCTTGGCCGGGTGTGCATCGACCGACATGACCGGCGGGTCAACATCGCGTACACGGACGGACACGTGCAGGCGACGCAACTGGTGGATTTATGGGATTTGCCCTGGTCGCGGACGTTCGTGCGTCAGGGCCCTGTGGTGCTGCCTAACTGACGCAAGCGGCGGCAATTGCGGCGGGCGGCGAAAGATTTTTATTGCCAGCGGGCAATTTTTTTTCCAAAATGACTCACGAGGCCGGGTTTCCGTAGTGAGGAACCCAGTTCGTGAGTGAGACACGCCAAAATTCATCGCATTCGCTCGACCCCGAGTCGTTCGTCCGTCTGTTGATGGCCAACGAACGCCGGGTGTACGGGTTCATTCTGACGCTCGTGACCAACACGGCCGACGCGGACGACCTGATGCAGGAAACGAGCGCGGTGCTGTGGCGCAAGTACGGTGCGTTCGAGCAGGGGACGGACTTTGCGGCATGGGCGATGCGGATCGCGCGATACGAAGTGCTCAAGTTCCGCGAGCGCCGGGGCGGGGCGGCGGGGCTCAGTGAAAAGGTGATGGATTCACTGGCGGAAGTGGCTCAGCAGGTGGCGGGCGAAGCGGACGCGCGTCACGAGGCGCTGCAGGGCTGCATTCAGAAGCTCGGCTCGCGTGACCAGCAGGTCATCGCGATGCGTTACGACGAAGGCGCGACGGTCAAGCACATGGCGGCGCGGATCGGGCTGAGCGTCTTTGCCGTGTACAAATCTTTGACGCGCATTCATCAGCAGCTTCACGACTGCATCGAGCGCACGATCGCGCGGGAGCACCGCTCATGAGCGAAGCGCGGTGGCAATGCGATGCGGAACTGCTGAGTCTCGTCGGCTCGGCGCGCGAGCAGACGCTCGATGCGGCGGGCTGGTCGCGGTTAAGCGAGCGGCTCGAAGGCGACGTCGAAGCGCAGCACTATTTCGCCCAGCACATGTTCCTCGTCGCCGACCTGACCCGCCGCCGCGCGACGCCGCTCCGAATGGCGGCGCCGGTGGTTTCGACGCCGGCGCGGTCGGCGTTCAAATGGCGTACGGGGCTGGCGCTGGCGGCGATGGTATTGATCGTGCTGGGGGTGACCTTCGCACTGTGGCCGCGCGAGGCGCGGACGCCGCACGAATCAAATCAGCCGCGCAGCGCGGTGGCGCTTTTGTCGGACTTGTCGAGCGATGTGACGTTCGGTGAATCGACGACGCCGACGGCGCTGGGGTCGGATTTGCCGCCGGGCATGTTGCGATTGGCCAGCGGTGCGGCGCAGGTGGCGTTCCACGGCGGGGCGGTGGTGGATTTGGCGGGGCCGTGCGCGTTTGAGATGACCGGTTCGGGTCGGGCGCGGCTGGTGAGCGGGACGGTCAGCGCGTATGTGCCCGAGCGGGCGCGGGGGTTCACGCTCGACACGGTGTCGCTGAGCGTCATCGACCTGGGCACGGCGTTTACGGTTCGCGCGGAGGATAAGGGGCCGACTGATGTGGCGGTCACGGAAGGGCAGGTCTGGCTGGATGTGCGCGATGCGGACCCGGCGTCGGGCCTTTCGCGGATCGTGCGGGCGCCGCAGGTGATGCGTCTGACGGCGGATCGTGGGCGGATGATCGTCGCCAAGGCGCGGCCGGTGTTGGTGACGGGGCGCGGGGTCAGCCCCGGCGCGGACGATCCGCAGTGGCAGATTGCCGGCGTGTCGGACGCATCGGAGTTCACGCTGACGGCGGCCAAAGCGCTGGCCCGGCCGGATGTGAGCTACGTGCAGATCGACGGCACCGAGGCGCGCTGGATCGGGATTACGCCTGACGACGGCGCGGCCCGCACCAACACGACCTACACCTTCCGCACGACGTTCGACATGACGGGCTTCGACACGCGCACCGCCTGTCTCGTCGGCAAGTACGCCGCGGACAACACCGTCACCGCCATCCGGCTCAACGGCAAGGCCGTCGCGAATATCGCCGCGTCGGACAGCGAACAGTTCCGCCGTCTGTCGGCGCTGAAGATCGCGACGGGCCTCGTGCCCGGCGTGAACGTGATCGAATTCGATGTGTTCAACGGGTCGGACCCGCATGGGGCGGCGAACCCGATGGGCTTGATTGTGGATGCGGATATTTATGCCCTGCCGGAAAAGTCCGGCGCGGCGCCAACGGAGCAATGAGTCGAGGACTCGGAGAACACTTTTTTTGCCGAAAGGGAATGACGAATGAGCGGCCAACTGAATCGCATCGTGTCTGCGCTGTGCGTGATGACGACGTGCTTGGGCGTCGGAGCCAAGGCGGCGAACCTCATTACGCCCACGAATGCCGGATTCGAAACCGACACGTTCACCGTGGCGCCGGGCTACGTGAGCGGCAACTTCCCGATCACCGGATGGAGCGACAATGCCGACAATCGCGTCGGCATCAATCCGACGACCGTGTCCAACGACTTCGGCAACAACGGCGTGACTCCGCAGGGCTCGAAGATCGCGTTCATCCAGTCCAACGGCTCGGCCACGACGCTCTCGCAGAACATCACCGGCCTGACCGCGGGCAACAATTATGTGCTGTTTTACCGGGAAAATGCGCGCAATTTCGGCGGGAACAACGCCAACGCCTCCACGACGCTCGGCCTGGACACCGTCGTGTCCGCACACAGCGTCGCGCCCGTGCAGGCATCGCCCACGCACACGCTGCCCTACTACAAGGTCGTCGGCTCCGCCTACACCGCGACCGGCACGAGCGCCAATCTCGTGTTCCAGAACAACACCGGTCCCGACTCGACGCTGCTCGTCGATGACGTGCGGCTCTACGAATACGCCGCCAACGAAGGCGTCGTCCTCAACAACAGCTTTGAATGGGACTCGTTCACAGGCAATGGCTACAGCACCGACGGCACCAACGGGCCGATCACCGGATGGACCAGCACGAGTCTGGACCGCACCGGCCTCAACCCCGCCGGCGGATCGCCCTTTGCCAACAACGGCGTCGTGCCCGACGGGTCCAAGGTCGCCTTCATCCAGTACAACGGCCACGGCGGCGCTCTGAGCACGACCGTCACGAACTTGGTTGTCGGCAAGACCTATCAGATCGACCTGAAGCTCAACGCCCGCTCCGGTTTCGATACGCCTAATGTGACCATCACCGCCGGCGGCAACACGCTCGTCGCCAACACCGCCGTCAGCCCCGTCGGCGGCGCCAATCCCTACAAGACCGCGACGTTCTACTACACCGCCACCGCCGCGACCGCCAACTTCTCCGTCGCAAACGTGAGCACGGCCGGGGACGCCACGCTGCTGTTCGACGATGTGCACTTCACCGAAGCGACGCCCGCCTGGAACACCAAACAATGGACCAATGACGCCACCAGCGGCGTCATGACCGGCGGACTCTATTCCCATGCCTACAACTTCGGCTCCGGCGGCAACGCGCCCAACACCACCATCAACGGCATTCTGTTCCGCGACGCCTCCGGCACCACCCCCGCCAACAACAACGCCCAACTCGGCGGCGACTTCACACTCGGCGGCGGATACAACACGAACTTCGGCGTCGACACCAACAACGTCACCGGCTCCAGCGCCAACCTCGCCAAGAGCTTCATCTATGAAAGCTCCGCAGCCACCGCCGGCACGCTGACTCTGACCGGCTTGCTGCCCGGCTCATTCAACAAGCTCTCGCTCTACGGCGTCGCCTTTGACCCCTCCGCCGGTCGCACCGCCACTTTCACCGACACCGCTACCAACCGGCGCCTGACCGTCAATGAAACCGCCAACGGCAATGACAACGGCACGATCATCAACTACTTCTACAAGGCCGACAACACCGGCACGCTGACCATCGACATCTCCGCGCTGGGCTCCAACAGCTATCACCTCTACGGCTTCGCCAATCAGGTGCTCAGCACGGCAGTCATCGCCGGGCTGTACAACACCGGCGTCAACGACAGCGGCGTCGCCCTTGCCGACAACGCGCTCGATACGCACTGGCGCCTCGTGAGCACGCCCGCCGGCGCCGTCGATATCGCCCCGGTCGTCGCCGCCGGGTCCGCCGGATTCCCGATTCCGCCATGGCTCGGGGACACCAGCGCGTCCGCCTGGATCACGCCCGCCAATGACACCAATGGCGTCCCCGGCAGCTACACATGGCAGACCACCTTCAACCTCGACAACGCCGTGGCCTACATCACCGGCCGCTTCGCCGTCGACAACGACGTGACCGCCATCATCCTCAACGGCACCACCCTCCTGACGAATCCCGGCTCGGGCTTCGGTGCGTGGATCAATTTCACCCTCGACTCCGGCTTCGTCGCCGGGCTCAACACGCTTCAGTTCGTGGTCAACAACGGCTCGCCAACGGGACCGACCGGTCTGCGCGTCGAGTTCCTTTCGGCCTCCGTCGCTGTCGTCCCGACGCCCGGGGCGCTGTCGGCGGGGCTGGTCCTCATGAGCATGGTGCTGGTGCGCCGCCGCAAATGAAACAGATGTCGATCCATCCTGAGCGTCATTTAGCGGCGGGGCTCGCCCCGCGCGGTTTGAGGCGCACCATGACGCGCGCGGCGTTCACCCTAATCGAGCTGCTCGTCGTCGTGAGCATCATCGCACTTTTGATCGCGATTCTGCTCCCCTCGCTCAAGCAGGCGCGCGAGCAGGCCAAACGCACGGTCTGCGGGTCCGGTCAGCGGCAGTTCGGCGTGCTGCTGTTCACGTATGGGCAGGACAACAAAGGCATCCTCCCGCCGGGCAATGCGCGGCTCGGGCTGTGGGGCATCGACTCGACGTATCACGTGCAGAGCGGCACGCCGCTGGGCCTGGCTTACCTGATGGACCTCAAGTACATGACTGATGCGAGAATGTTTTATTGTCCGAGCTGGAAGCATCCGCTGCTGGCGTACGATGTGATCAACGCCGCGACGGAACCGGGGGCCGGGTTCCCGCCCGGGTCCTACGGCGGCTGGCCGGCGCCGGGGCATGCGGGTCCGACGCAGTCCCGCGGCATCAGCTACCACTACCGCGCGACATTCGGCAAGACCGGCAATCAGCCCGCACGACTGACCGACCCCGATGCCGGCATGACCGCACTCGTCGCCGATCACTGGGTCCGACGCGAGGCGCTCTACGGTGTGGACTACGGACATGTCGATGGGTACGAAACGCTTTATCTGGACGGTCACGTAAGCTGGATCGGCATCAAGCCCGAGACGATGGAAATGCTCGAACCCGTCGGCGCGACGACCAACGACAATTGGGCGTTTCAGGAAATCATCTGGAAAGACTGGTTCTCGCTGCCGCATTGACCCCCGTTTAGCGACGCCGCTTGCGGCGGGGTTTTGCATCTTGAGATGCGGCGATGTGGCGAAGTGGTGATGTCATCCCCATCGCGGCACGCGGGGTTTGCATTTCGAGTTTCGGGGTTTCGAGTTTTGCGCATGGATGGGGATCATCGAAATGCGCTGCTGATCCGCGCGCGGCTCAGGCGGGTTTGGCGGCGGCGGCGGGGGCGCCGGGGGAGGTGGGCTTTTTCATTTTCTTGAACGCGCCCCACTGATGCTGGAGCACCAACCCGACCATCGCCGGCACCAGCACCAATAGCGGAATGGCCATCGGCTTGTCGACGAGTCCGCTGGCGATGCCGCTCTGCCAGGCGTCGACCTGAAGCATCAGGGCGATGATGCCCAGCACGGCGAGCACGGAGCCGGAGAAGGATGTGAAGAGCACGACGGAAAGCTCAAAAAGAATGAAGCTGAGCATGCCGAGGATGAGCAGGCCGGCCAGGGCGCCGACCCAGGGCGTGCCGATGTCGATGTGGAACCCGTGATTGTTAAGCTGCGTACCGATGCCGACCCAGGCGCTGGCGCCGACGAACGCACCGGCGATGCCGCCCGCCACCGCGACGGCGTATTTCATCAGAGGCCAGGCCACCACCGCCAGCAGCACGCCGAGGCAGCCGGCGAGGATGACCTCCGCCTTGACGGTTTCGCCGAGGCGATATCCGACGGTCAGGCCGGTGATCAGCGCGATGGCGATGACGACGCTCTTGTAGAGGCGGAAGCCCTGCAGCATGCAGACGAGGCCGGCGCAGATGAAGATCGCGGCGAGGACCATCGGTAGCTGCTTGAGCGCGGCGACGAGCTCCTTGGGGTGCGCCAAGGCGTCGAAGCTCGAGAAGATGTTGACGACGGCCTCGGTGGCGGACTTGTCGGCCTGGGCCTGGGCGAGTGTGGTGATGAACGTGTGCGTGAGCATGGCGTCGGCTCCTAAAGCCGCGCTCGGTCACGGATCGCGGCAACCTTACTTATCGGTTCCCGGGCGGAGAATCATCCACTGAATCAATGCTCCGATAAGTGTCATGACGACGATCATCATGATGAGGTTGCGGGCGGTGTCGGGCATGATGTCCATGTTCAGGTGCGTGCCGACCAGCCGGCCGATCCCGCCGATCATCATCATCGATCCGACGAAGGCCGTCGCCAGCGCGCCGCCGATGCCGGGGAAGACGAGTCCGATAAGAAAGCCCAGCACGCCCAACCCGCCGGCGAGCGTCATGAGCAGCACGCGATAGCTCGTGTCCTGCTCGTTCCACCACGTCGTCGTCGCCTCCTTGATCTGTGTGAGTGATTTGTCAGCGATGTCGACCATGGACGGGAGCTTCGACAGGTCCGCGCTTTTCTGGTCATCGCTGGTGACCTGCGAGACGGCTTCGCGGATGTCGCTGACAAGTTGGACGATCGGCTCTTCGATGGCCGGGCCGGGTTTGCCTTGGAAGATGAGCATCCCCGCCGGGGCCGCGAGACCGACGAGCAGGGCGAGGACGAGTCCCATGCCGACGCGGTACAGCGCGAACGCCGCCACTGCGCCGATCAGGGCGCCCCCGGCGACGAAGAGCGTCGGCGATGTATCCGCCCAGTACGTCTTGACGAGCGCCAGACCCAGCAGAGCGCCGAGCGTCAAGCCCATGACCGCGAACAGCGGACGCACGAGCCGCCGACCGAACAGAAACACGATCAGCCCCATGAGCCCCAGCCAAAGCAGCAGCCCGTCGAGCCACCACCAGGGCATCTGAATCAGCGTGTCACCGAATCGAAGGTCATACGTCTGCATAGCGGCCTCGGTCATGATGATTTTGATCGGTCGATCGGTCGATCTACAATAGACCCCGGCATGGAAAGCTGAAATAGTCGAGGCGAAAGCTTCCGGGGTCAGTTGGGGCATTGTAACCGATGAATCGATCCGAAAAACCCGCCGTCATGCCCGCCGCTCCCCTCGCTGAATTGCGCCATCGCATCGACGCGCTGGACACGCAGATCGTCAAACTGCTCAACGAGCGCGCCCGCATCGTCGTCGACATCGGCAAGATCAAGGCCCACGACGGCGTGACGCCGATCTACGCTCCCGATCGCGAGCAGGTCGTCCTCGACCGCATCCGCAAAGCCAACGAAGGTCCGCTGCCCGATGCGTGTCTGCAAGCGATCTGGCGCGAGTTGATGAGCGGATCGTTCGCGCTGGAGCGCCCGCTGTACATCGGATTCCTCGGCCCGCTTGGTTCCTACAGCCATGTCGCCGCCCGCCGCCAGTTCGGGGCATGCGTCAACTACGAAACCTTCGAGTCCATCACCGCCGTCTTCCTCGCCGTCGAAGCCCGCAAGATCGACCTGGGCCTTGTGCCCATCGAAAACTCGACCGGCGGCGGCATCCATGAAACCCTCGACAGTTTCCTGCAGACGCGCGCCCGCGTGTGCGCCGAGGCGCTGGTGCCGATTCATCATTACGTGCTTTGCCAGTCCGAAGACAAGGACATCCGCCGTCTGTGCTCGCGACCGGAAGTCTTCGATCAGTGCCGCCGCTGGCTCGGCGATCATCTGCGCGACGCGGAGCGCATCGCCACCACGTCGAGTGCCAAGGCCGCCGAAGCCGCCGCCGCCGATCCGCACACCGCCGCGATCGGCTCCGACCTCGCCGCCGAAATCTACAACCTGCCCGTCCGCTATTCCAACATCGAAGACAACCCCAACAACATCACGCGCTTCTTCGTCATCGGCCATCAATTCTCCAAACCGACCGGCGACGACAAGACCGCGATTCTCTTTACGACCCAGCACAAGGCCGGCGCCCTCGCCAGCGTCATCGACGTGTTCTCCAAACATGGCGTGAACCTCACGCACATCGACAAACGCCCCAGCCAGCGCGTCAACTGGGAATACTACTTTTTCATCGACTGCCAGGGCCACGCCGACGAACCCCATGTCGCCGCCGCCCTCGAAGCCGCCCGGGCCCATTGCCTTCAGCTCACCGTGCTTGGCTCCTTCCCCCGCGCCCGCGCCGTGTTAGAATAAGGCACACCTCTATCCGGGAGTGCCGAACATGATGGATACCTATCGTCCGTCGGGTCGATTCGCCGCCAGCGCGCTGTTCATCGTTCCGCCGGCGATCATTGTCGCCGTCGGCGCCGCATGGATCTACCAGTTACTCGTCGATTGGGTGCCGCTCATTTATCTCAACGCCGTGGCGACGTTCGGCCTGGGCGTCGTGCTCGGGTATCTGGCGGCACAGATCATTCAGCGAGGGCACTGTCGCAACATGGCGATCGGCGTGTGCATCGCCCTCACGCTCGCGCTTTCGGCGCTCGCTGCCGGTCATTACTTCAGCTATGTCCGGCTGACCGACGAATGGGCCGCCGATCCGCAGACGCAGAAGGAAGCGCCCGGCGTCAAAGGCGCCGACATTCGTCGCGAAGTCTCCCTCCTCGATTTCATGCAGCAGAAAGCCGAGGTCGGATGGGCCCTCGGTTCGCACGGGCGCGACGGCGGCCCGGCGATCAGCGGCATCGGCGTCTACGCCGTATGGTGCGTCGAAGCGGGGATCGTCATCTTCTTCGCCCTCAATCTCGCCCGCGATCAGGTCAATACGCCCTACTGCGAAGACTGCGGCACATGGGTCGACCCCAACCTGCTGACCATCGCGTTCGTCAATCCCTCCGAGTCCGACGTGGCGCGCATCCGAACCGCCAAGTCGCCCGGCGACCTGACGGCGATTCGCCCGAGCGGCGAGGGACTGGCGGGTGTGACTGTGAACTATTCGCTGTCCGGTTGCCCGACGTGCGACAAGGCCGCGTACCTGAACGTCTCCTGCGAAACCCAGACGCGCGACAAGAAGGGCAAGGTCGAAAAGAAGACGACCGGCATCTGGGCCAACCTGCTGCTCACCGCTGACGAACTCGTGAGTCTGCACGCCATGTCGCACGCCGAGCCGTCCGCTGATGCCGCCGCCGCGCAGGACTCCGCCGCCGACGCGCTCACCGACCTGTCCACCGGCTCCGACCCCGCCGCCGACCCGGCGTAGCCCCCGTTTCGCGACGCGGCTTCCCGCGTGTTTCCGCAACCGTCTCCGCCCTTACCGGTAGGTTAGGGCGTATGAAGCGTTTTTCCATTATTGTGACGCTCTTTTGCCTCGCCGGTTGCGCCAACGATTCACTCACCCTCCGCGACATCGATGGGCACGATCAGCAGCCGCTGTCATCGACCGGCGTCGCAGCCCTGATCTTCATCAGCGCCGACTGCCCCATTTCCAACGCCCTCGCCCCGACGCTTGTGCACCTGCACGACGACTTCGCCCCGCGCGGCGTGCGTTTCTATCTGATCCACTGCGACCCGGCGATCACCGCCGAGCGCGCTCATGTGCACGCCGCCGAATATCACCTCGACCACGCCGGGGCGATCATGTTCGATCGCGATCAGATGCTGGTCCGGGCCGTCGGCGCCAGCGTGACGCCGCAGGCCGTGCTTCTCAGCGACGGCGACATCGTGTATCGCGGGCGGGTCAACGATCTGTTCGCTGATCTGGGCGTGCGCCGGACCGCGCCGACGCGCGAAGATCTGCGCCTCGCCATCGAGGAAGTCCTCAATCACGAACCTGTCGCCGAGCCGCGCACCATCGCCATCGGCTGCGACATTCCTTCGCTTTCAACGGAGCTTTACAAATGAACGCGCTGCGTGCGGTCATCGGCGTGCTGTTGTGTGCCTCCTTCGTCCGTGCCGAATCGGTGCCGACGTATTCGCATGACATCGCGCCGATCGTGTACGAGCATTGCGCTTCGTGTCATCGCCCGGGCGAGGCCGCGCCGTTTTCGCTGTTGACCTATGAGGACGCCGCGAAGCGCGCGAAGTTGCTGTCGCGCGTGACGGGCAAGCGTTACATGCCGCCGTGGAAGGCCGAGCCGAGCGACTTGGGCGTGTTTCTTGATGAGCGTCATCTGACGGACGCCCAGATCGATACGTTCCGCCGATGGTACGAAGCGGGCGCGCCGCGGGGCGATGTCGCCGACCTCCCGCCGATGCCGACGTTCAGGAGCGGCTGGCAGCTTGGCGAGCCGGACATGGTGCTGACGATGGACCAGTCTTTCGACATCCCCGCCGAGGGGCGCGATGTGTATCGCAACTTCGTCGTGCCGAACCCCGGCGACAAGCTGCGCTACGTCAAGGCGGTCGAGTTCCGCCCGTCGAGTCCGACCGTGGTGCATCATGCGATCTTCTTCCTCGACCGCACCGGCCGGGCGCGCGAACTGGACGCGCAGGATGCGCAGGCCGGGTACGGGGGCATGCTCGGTCCGGGCTTCGCGCCGTCGGGCGGACTGGGCGGCTGGGCCGTCGGTGCGCAGCCGATCCCGCTGCCCGAGGGACTCGCATGGACGATTCAGCCCCGTTCGGACCTGGTGATACAGACGCATTTTCATCCCTCCGGCAAAGCCGAGTCCGAGCGTTCGACCATCGGCCTGTACTTCACGGACGCCGCGCCGACGGAACAGATGATGCCGATCCCGATGATCAGCCGCGCGATCGACATTCCGCCGGGCGAGAAGAATTACACGCGCGAACTGTCGTTCAAGTTGCCGGTCGATGTGAAAGTCATCGGGCTCACGCCGCATGCACATCAGGTCTGTCGCGACATGAAAGTCCTCGCCGATATGCCCGACGGGACGACCAAGACCGTGATCCACATTCCCGACTGGGACTTTAACTGGCAGGAGCAGTACCGCTACGCCGACCCGCCGACGATCCCGGCGGGCGCGACGCTGCGGACGATCTCTACCTACGACAATTCCGCCGACAACCCGCGTAATCCCAATTCGCCGCCCAAGCGCATCACATGGGGCCCCGAGTCGACCGATGAAATGCTCTTTCAGATCATCCGGGTCGTGCCCGAAGGCGCGTTCGGTCGCGTGCGTCTGGCGCTGGCGATCGCGCAGCAGCGCAAGACGATGTTCGGCCTCGATGGGCCGTCCAACAAGGAAATCTATCAGAAGATGATCACCAACAAATTCGACGCCGACGGCGACGGCCAGCTCAGCGCCGCCGAACGCGCCCAGGCGCAGGAATTCCTCAAGCAGATCCCCGGACGGCGGTGAGCTGTTCAGCGCCGCCGCTCGCGGCGTGCTAGCCGACCGGTCTATCATCATGGTCTATGAAGTGGCTTTCGCGCGGGATGTGGTCCGCTGTGGTTCTGGCGTACGCGCTGGTGATCTTCGCCTATGCGCTGCCGCAGGATTTTCGAGATCGCAATGAGGCGTACCTGTGGGCGACGTGGGTCGCGTTCATGGTGCGGACGTTCTCGCTGCACATCGGGCTCGTCCTGCTGATCATCGCCGGCGTCGGGCTGCGCAAGCGGATGCGTCGCGTCGCGCTGGCTGCGGCGCCGCTGGCGATCTTCGTGATGGGGCCGACGCTATACGACGCCCGGCCCAAGTCGCCGCCGCCGATCGACGGGCCGTCGTTCAAGCTCCTGTCGATGAATCTGCTCTACACCAACCGGCATTTTGACGAAATCCTCGCGGAAATCCGCCGGGTCAACCCGGATGTGCTTTTTCTGCAGGAGTATTCGAGCGACTGGTACATCGCGCTTTCCGCGGCCCTGTCTCAGGAATACAAGTACAACGCCGAGTCGGTCTACGACAATCCGTTCGGACAGGCGATCTTCTCGCGGATCCCATTCGAAGGAAAGCCCGAGTATCTGCGCATCGGCTACGTGGAGACGCCGCAGCAGCGCATCGTCATCAAACTCGGCGGCCGGCCGATCGCGCTCTACAACATCCACCTCGTCCCGCCGCACGCGATTCACGTCATGGGCGAGCGCCGGCTCCAGTTCGCCGAACTGCTCGATCACCTCGATCACGATCCCTTGCCGACGCTGATCAGCGGCGACTTCAACCTGACCAACACCAGCGCCCAGGCGGCCGCGCTGATGCAGCGCGGCTACCGCGATGTGAGTCAGATCGACGGATGGGGCCTGTGCGATACGTGGACCGTCCGCGGCCTGTGGCGCTACGTGCCGATTCCCGGCGTGCGCATCGATCACATCTACCTCTCACCCAAACTCACCGCACACGACGCGGCAACCGGCGCCGGCAGCGGTTCGGATCACCGTCCGGTCATGGCGGAGATTGGCCTGATGAAAACCGGGCCGTAACATGCTTGCATGAGCGGCGGCGAGATTCCGTCAACATCGCGCTGGCGACAATGGGTCTGGCCCACATGGTCCGAGCGAAAACGCACGCTCGGCAAGCAGGCGTGGGTCGTCATCGTCGTCGCCATTGCGACGCTTCTTTTCGGCCGCGCGTACCCGCAGCATTTTGACAACGATTCGCCGGGCTACGTGCTGGGCGCATGGCTGGCGACGATGGCGCGCCAGTTTGAGTTTCACATGGGACTGCTGCTGGCGATCGTCGGCGCCGCTGCATTGATCTACCGTCAGCGCGGCAAGGCGATCGCGGCAGGCGTCCCGGCGGTGCTCGCGCTGATGCCGACGGCGATGCTGTATCTACCCCATGACAAACCGGCGATCAGCGGGCGGGGCATCAGGATCATGAGCGTGAATCTGCTGATGATCAACGAGACGACCGGCCCGATCACGGCGGAGATCGAGCAGGGCGAAGCGGATGTGCTGTTGCTTCAGGAGTACACGGAGCACTGGGAAAAGGCGCTGACGGCGGGGCTCGGCGAGCGGTATCCGTATCGGGCGGGCGTGACGCAGGAGGATTCCTTCGGTGCGGCGATTTATTCGCGGTTGCCGTTCGAGGAGCCGCCAAATTTGTATGTGCGGCTCGGGCCGACGCGGCTGCCGGAGATTCGGGCGCTGGTGCGGATCGACGGGCGGGTGGTGGCGCTTTACAACGTGCATCTACTTCCGCCGCGCACGCTTGGGTACACGATTGAACATCGTCAGCAGTTCGCGAAGTTGTTGGAGCGGTTGCGGGCGGAAACGGAGCCGTTCGCGCTGGTGGGCGATTTCAATTTCACGGAGGCGAGCCCGAACGCCGCGGCGCTGGCGATGATGGGCGTTATCGATGGGCAGGATCAGGCGGGCAGCGGTCGCGGGGCGACATGGCCGGTCAATTCGTTCCTGCGTTACACGCCGATTCCGGGTCTGCGGCTCGATCATATCTATGTGTCGCGCGGGCTTTGCGCAGAGCATTTTTCGCGCGGCGTCGGACTTGGGTCGGACCATCGTCCGGTAAGTGCGGCTCTTGGATTTGCGTCGCGCGATGATTAGAATGCGTCCGTCATGCGGATCGAACCCACGCAGTCTGTAACGCCTTTGCGAATTGTTCAGCCGACGGAGCCGGTGAAGTCGGTCGATGCGCCGCGGAGCGTTCAGTCGTCGGGGCCCGCCGCCGATATGAGGTTCGAAGCGGTGTACGCGGCGAATCTGCCGAAGGTGCCCATGACCGACGCACAGACGAAACTCGAACGCATCCGCACGCAGCTCGTGGCGGCGAAGACCGATGTGCCGATTCACTTCGATGCGCCCGCGTCGCGCCCGCGTCCGAGCAATCCCTACGCCGCCGCATACCCCCGCCTCATCGCCGATCCCGCCACGATCAACGCCAACATCACCGAATCGAAGGTCGTCTAGGGCGGGGCAGCGCCCCGTGCTTTGCCTGCCATTCCGGCAGTATCGCGACGAATTTTCGGGTCGTCATCATCTGATTTAACGCATCTAATCATAGTCACTTGCGCGATTTGATCGCTATCGGTGATTCTCGCGCGCCGTTTGCCTCAAATGAGGTAGCCGCTCGCGGCTTAGCAGTTTTATGCGCCTGCTAAGCCGCGAGCGGCTCAGGAGGTTTTCGCATCATGTCCCCCATCGATAAATACACCACCAAAGCTCAGGAAGCCCTCGCCGCCGCGCAGGAGGTCGCTCAGACGATGGGCCACGCGCAGGTCGATGCGCTGCATCTTCTTTCGGCGCTGCTCGCCGATGCCTCGGGCGTGACGCATTCGCTGCTGAAGCGCATCGGCGCCGATGCGTCGCGCGTCGCGTCGATTGTGCAATCGGAATTGCAGCGCCGGCCGACGGTGTCGGGATCGGGTGCGGTCAGCATGTCGCGCGATCTGGGCGAGGTGCTCGGCAAGGCGCAGGCGGAGGCGACCGCGCTGAAGGACCAATATATTTCGACGGAGCACATGCTGCTGGCGCTGGCCGAAGTGAAAAGCTCCGCCAAGGAAGTGCTCTCGATTAACGCCATCGACCGCAAGCACCTGCTCGAGGCCGTCACGCAACTGCGCAAGGGTCAGCGCGTCACCGACCCCGGCGCGGAGCAGACATATGAAGCGCTCGAAAAATACGGGCGCGATCTCGTGGAGTTGGCGCGTCAGGGCAAGATCGACCCGGTGATCGGTCGCGATGAGGAGATTCGCCGGTGCATGCAGGTGCTTTCACGCCGCACGAAGAACAACCCGGTGCTCATCGGCGAAGCAGGCGTGGGCAAGACGGCGATTGCGGAGGGCATGGCGCTGCGCATCGCCAACGGCGACGTGCCGGCGTCGCTGCAAAACAAGCGGCTGATCGCGCTGGACATGGGCGCGATGATCGCGGGCGCCAAATATCGCGGGGAATTTGAAGAGCGATTGAAAGCCGTGCTGCGCGAAGTGACCGGCAGCGATGGGCAGGTCATTCTGTTCATCGACGAGTTGCATACAGTCGTCGGCCTCGGCAAGACGGAGGGCTCGCCGGACGCGGGCAATCTGCTCAAG
Source organism: Planctomycetota bacterium (assembly GCA_016125255.1). Lineage (NCBI taxonomy): Bacteria > Pseudomonadati > Planctomycetota > Planctomycetota bacterium. The sequence continues at coordinate 16,280 of WGMD01000016.1, forward strand.
CCGATGCTCGCGCGCGGCGAGCTGCGCGTGGTGGGCGCGACGACACTTGATGAATATCGCCAGCACATCGAGAAGGACGCCGCGCTGGAGCGACGGTTTCAGCCGATCTTCGTCAGCGAACCGAGCGTCGAGGACACCATCGCCATTCTGCGCGGCCTCAAAGCCCGATATGAAGCCCATCACGGCGTCCGCATTCAGGACGGCGCGATCGTGGCGGCGGCGCAGTTGTCCAACCGCTACATCACCGGCCGGCAGCTTCCCGACAAGGCGATCGACCTCGTCGATGAAGCCGCATCGCGCCTGCGGATCGAGAACGAATCGATGCCGGCGGAGCTTGATGAACTGCGCCGGCGGATCATGCAACTGGAGATCGAGCGCGAAGCGCTCAAGAAGGAAAAGGACCCCGGATCGGCGAAGCAGCTTGAAGGCGTGAACCACGAACTGGCGGAACTCTCCGAGAAAAACAGCGAGCTGACCGCGCGGTGGGAGCACGAGAAGGGTCAACTCGACCGCATCAAGCAGCTCAAGGAAACCATCGACCGCAAACGCGTCGAGCTCGAACAGGCCCAGCGCAGCGGGAACCTGGAGCAGGCGGCGCGCATTCAGTATGGCGAACTGCGCGACCTGACGCAGCAGCTCATGGCGGCGGAGGCGACGGTGCGCGAGGAGGAATCGCGCGGATCGCTTCTGCGCGAGGAAGTCACGGCGGAGGAAATCGCCGAGGTCGTCGGCAAGTGGACCGGCATCCCGGTGTCGCGGCTGATGGAAGGCGAGAAGGAGAAACTGCTGCGCATGGAGGACGCCCTGCGCAAGCGCGTTGTCGGACAGGATGATGCGGTGCGCGCCGTCAGCGATGCGGTGCGCCGGAGTCGAGCGGGTCTTGGCGACCCCCGGAGGCCGATCGGCAGCTTTCTGTTTCTGGGTCCAACGGGCGTCGGCAAGACTGAGCTTTGCAAGAGTCTGGCTCAGTTTCTATTTGACACGGAAGACGCGATGGTGCGGCTGGACATGAGCGAGTTTATGGAGCAGCACAGCGTAGCGCGGCTCATCGGCACCCCGCCCGGGTATGTCGGCTACGAGGAAGGCGGGCGGCTGACGGAAGCGGTGCGCCGCCGACCGTATTGCGTGATTCTCTTTGACGAAGTCGAAAAGGCGCACCCGGATGTGTTCAACATCCTGCTTCAGGTGCTCGATGACGGGCGGCTGACCGATGGGCATGGCCGCACGGTCGATTTCAAGAACACCATCATCGTGCTCACCAGCAACATCGGCTCCGCCGCGATTCAGGAACTGACCGCCTCCGGCGCGGAGGATTTCGAAATCGAAGCGCAGGTCCGCGGGCAGCTCAAGGAATACTTCCGGCCGGAGCTGCTCAACCGCATCGACGAGGTGATCATCTTCCATCAGCTCACCAAGCCGCAGCTCCGCGGCATCGTGGACATTCAGCTCCGCGACCTCAAGCTCCGCCTCGCCCAGCGCGAGATCGGACTTGTTCTGACGGACGCGGCGAAGGACCAACTGTCCGATGAGGGCTACGACCCCACCTTCGGCGCCCGCCCGCTCAAACGCGTGATCCAACAGCGCCTCGAAAACCCGCTGGCGCAGAAACTCCTTGCGGGCGAGTTCGTCGCCGGCGACACGATCCACATCGACGTAAGCGGCAAGAGCTACACGTTCGCCAAAGGCCCGGAAGTTGTCGAGGCGGAGCTGATCGAGGAGTAATCCTCACGGGGCTTGCGTGTTGGATTTTGCAGGTGATCGCGTCTGAGCATAGGCGATGCAGATGTAAGCAATCGTGAAGATCGCCTTGAATTTGATCTGATCCCAATTTGGATGTGAGAGCCACCCCGGTAAGAGAAACGCGGCGGCGATAATTGAGACGATCGCAAATAGTGCGAACATCCACCCTAGTAGACGCCGCGCCGTCAGATTTCCTCGCCAGATGTACAGCGTTTCGAGCACGATAATCGCGATGGCCAGCCCGCCCATGCCGATCGACCGCGGGTCGGCGGGATGTTTGTTCGTCACCATCGTGTAGAGCCACAACGCGGCGATAGCAATCGCCGTCGTATCCGCTGCGCCCATTCGGGAATTCGATGGTGTTGGCTCCATGTGGCGGACTATATCAGAAGCAAAGGACGACGTCGTTGCCGCTGAATATTTCCAGTGGTCCCATCCCGATAGGTGTATTAGGATGCTTGAGAATATTGTGAAGAGGCCCAAATTCGAGGCGTATTGCCGTTGCATACGGCTGCCTTGGAATTAGGCGGTTTTTTTGTTGGAAGTTGAAGGGCTGCGTATTTGATGCGCAGCGACAGGGCGGGAATGCCGCGCCAAGGGCGATGGCATTGGATTTGCATCAACAGGCGTCTGGATGGCGATGCGTATGGACCAGACACAGGTTGGCGACGAGGCACTTCTATCCATGTACGATGTCGATGCGTTTTACGACGAGGTTTTCGAGTCGGACGGCGCGATGCGTCCGGGGGCGTCGCTCCTGAAGCAGATCATCGACCTGCACGCCACGGGCGAACTGCGCGGCAAGCAGCAGGCGGTCGAGCAGCTCATGCTCAAAGCCGGCATCACCTTCACCGTCTACAACGATAATCAAGGCACCGAACGCATCTTCCCCTTCGACATGATCCCCCGCCCGATCAGCGCGGCCGAGTGGGACACGCTCGAGCGGGGCCTGAAGCAGCGCATCACCGCGCTGAACATGTTCATCGGCGATGTCTACAACGAGGGACGCATCTTCAATGAGAAGATCGTCCCCGAAGAAATGGTTCGCCATTGCACGGGCTATCGCAAACAGTGCGAGGGGCTCCAGCCGCCGCATGGTATCTGGGCGCACATCACGGGGACGGACCTGGTGCGCAACGGCGATGGGCAGTACTACGTGCTGGAGGACAATCTGCGATGCCCGTCGGGCGTGTCGTATGTTCTACAGAACCGGCGCATCATGCAGCGGGCGTTCCCGGACCTGTTCGCGGCGGCGGGGATTCGGCTCGTCGTCGATTATCCGTCGCATCTGCTTGAGACGCTCAAGCATCTCGTGCCAGATTATGTGCGCGAGCCGAAGGTCGGCCTGCTCACGCCGGGCGTGTACAACTCGGCGTACTTCGAGCATTCGTTCCTTGCTCAGCAGATGGGCATCGAGCTGGTCGAAGGGCGTGATCTGGTCGTGCGCGACAAGCGCCTGTACATGCGGACGACGCGCGGGTTCGAGCAGGTGCATGTGCTCTACCGGCGCATCGACGACGACTTCCTCGATCCCAAGGCGTTCCGCCCCGATTCGATGCTCGGCGTCCCCGGACTCATCGAGGCCTACCGGGCGGGCAACGTCGCCCTCGCCAACGCCCCCGGCACCGGCGTCGCCGATGACAAGGCGATTTACACATTCGTCCCCGACATGATCAGGTTCTATCTGTCGGAAGAAGCGATTTTGCCCAATGTGCCGACGTACCTGTGTCGCGATCCGAAACAGCTTTCCTATGTGCTCGAACATCTGAGCGAGCTCGTGACGAAACCCGTCGCCGAGTCAGGCGGGTATGGCATGCTCGTCGGACCGGCGGCGACGAAGGAGCAGATCAGCGCCTTCGCCGATCGCCTTCGCGCCAATCCCGACAACTACATTTCGCAGCCCACGCTCAGTCTTTCGCGCATGCCCACGCTTTGCGGCGAGCACATCGAAGGGCGTCATGTCGATCTGCGCCCGTTCATCCTGATGGGCGCCAAGCCGTATGTGCTGCCGGGCGGACTGACGCGCGTGGCGATGCGGAAGGGTTCGCTCGTGGTCAACAGTTCGCAGGGAGGCGGTTCCAAAGACACCTGGGTGTTCAGCGAATGAAAAGAGGCCCCCATGCTTTCGCGCGTTGCTGATTCGATTTACTGGATGAGCCGCTACATCGAACGGGCGGAGAACCTGGCCCGCATGATCGATGCGCATCTGACGCTCGTGAACGATCTGTCGCACGAGGAGCAGTGGATGCCGCTGGTGGCGATCACGGGGGACGACGCGGTCTTCAAGAAGATGTACGGCGAGCCGGAGCGCGACGCGGTCATCGAATTTCTGACCTTCAACACCGACTACCCCAACTCGATCGTGTCGACCGTGCGGGCGGCGCGCGAGAACGCCCGGAGCGTGCGCGAGACGATCACCGCGCAGATGTGGGAGCAGCTTAATGAGTTTTACCTGATGGTGACCGGGCCGGACGCCCGGCGGCAGGTCGACCGCGATCCGTATGGTTTCTACCAGATGGTGAAACTGGCGAGTCATCTGTTTCTGGGCGTGACGGATTCGACAATGACGCACAATGAGGGCTGGCACTTCGGGAAGATGGGCCGGCTCATGGAACGCGCGGACAAGACGTCGCGCATTCTGGACGTCAAATACTTCCTGCTGCTGCCGAGTCCCTCGCATGTCGGGACGCCGATGGACGATGCGCAGTGGGCTTCGCTTTTGCATTCGATCAACGGGTTTGAGATGTATCGCCAGCAGCATGGGACGATCAATCCGCTGCGCGTGGCGGAGTTTCTGATTCTCGATCGGCGCTTCCCGCGCGCGATCCGTCACTGCATCGAGCAGGCCCGGCTTTCGCTTTACGAGATTTCGGGAACGCGGCGGGAGGAGTACACCAACGAAGCGGAGCGGCGATTCAGCCGGCTCGTGTCCGAACTTTCGTACGCACGGATCGAGCAGGTCGTGTCCGGCGGGCTGCACGAATTCCTCGACTCCTTCCAGACGAAGCTTAACGCCGTCGGTCATGCGATTCATGAAACCTTCTTCGCGCTGCAGCCGATCGAGCCGGAGCCGGAGATTCAGATGCAATACCAAAGCGCGAGGACCTATGACATTCTGCTTGGGAATGAAGCTTGAGAGCGGACTCGTGGCGATCGCGGACACGCGGATCACCTGCGGGAACGATGTGACGACGGCGCGGAAGCTCTCGACGTACGCGCATCTGGGCCATCGCATGTTCATGATGACGTCGGGTCTGCGTTCGGCGCGCGACAAGGTGGTGACGTACTTCGATCAGATGATCGAGGATCGACCCGGGCCTTTCGGGCGCATCTATGAAGCCGCCAGTGCGATCGGCCAGCAGATTCGCCGCGTCGCGCAGGAGGATCGAGCTTCGCTGGAGGCGGTCGGCCTGCGCTTTGACATTCAATGTCTGATCGGCGGGCAACTCGCCGCAGATGCGGAACCCAAGCTCTATCTCGTGTATTCCGAAGGCAACTGGATCGAAGTCACGCACGGCACGCCGTTTCATGTCATCGGCTCCGGCGCCTACGGCAAGCCGATCCTCCGTCGGGGCCTGCATGCGCATGACTCGCTGGCCCATGCCCTCAAGATCGGCATGCTCGCGTTCGACTCGACGCGCCTGTCCGCCTCCGACGTCGACTTCCCGGTCGACATCGTGCTGTGCCCGGCGGGGGCGGATTCGGAAATGGTCGAGCGCCGGCTTGAAGTGAGCGACATGGCCGAGGCGTCGCGCTGGTGGCAGGAACATCTGCGGCAGGGCATCGAGAAACTGCCGACGCAATGGCTGAGCAAATTGATCGCAGGAGCAGCGGAGGAAGAGGGGACGGAGCCGGGCGGTCCTCTGGCGATGCACACGGAAGATGCCGCGTAACCGATGGGCTACAATGTCGCTGTGTGAGGAGCGTTGAGCCCATGGCTGAAGCGAAGATTGACGTGTTGGGACTGACGGACCTTGAACTGGTCGCGTCGTTGTACAACCAGGTGTTTACTCCGGCACGCGATGCCGCATTCTTCAAACGCCGTTACCTCGGGCGTTACAATCCGCTGATACTCGTCGCCACCGTCGACGGCAACCCTGCCGGTTTTTCGCTGGGGTTCGAGCTCAAGCCCGATGTGTTCTTCTCATGGTTCTACGGCGTGCTCAAGGACTTTCGCCGGGCGGGCATCGCATCGCAACTCATGGCGGCCCAGCACTCATGGGCGCTGGAGCACGGCTACGAATCCGTGCGCCTCGAATGCCAGAACGGCCACCGCGCGATGCTGCACATGTGCATCGAGCACCGTTACGACGTGATGGGCGTCCGCTGGGACCCGGACCGCGGGGCGAACCTGGTGATTTTCGAGAAGACATTGCCGGATTGATTGAAAAAGGCGAGGGGACTTAAGTCCCCCCGCCTCATGAATCCAGCTTGGTGTTTACTTTTTCGCGACCGCGGCGAAAAGGGCTTCGTCGCGCTTGAGGGCTTTGGCGAAGCTGGGGCGCTGGGTGGTTTTCGCGAGGTAGCGGGCGACGTTGGGCCAGCGCGTGGCGTCGATGGTGACTTTGGCGTAGCCGAGGTTGATGAGGCAACTGACGACGGTGATGTCGGCGATGGAGAATTTGCCGCCGACGAGATAGTCGCCGCCCCCGGAAACGACAGCTTTTTCGAGGTAGTCGAGGATGGGGGGCAGATCGACGGTGACCCCTTCTTTGACGATGGCTTCATCGCAGGGTTCGCCGAGGAACATGGGGCGGACGATGCGTTGGTAGACGATCTTGGGGCCGATCTTGGGGATGACGCCGCCGTCGATGTACTCTTCGAACCACAGGGCGTCGGCGATCTGCTCATCATTTGTCGGATACAGCGCGGGAGAGGGGTATTTGCGTTCGAGATAAAACGCGGCGACCGAGGAGTCGGGCACGTATTTGTTGCCGACTTTGGTCAGCGGGATTTTGCCCAACGGGCTGTGCGGACGCAGCTCGGCGGGCCAGTCGCGCGGGCTCACCGGCACCGCTTCGAACGCCACGTTTTTCTCATCGAGCAGCACATGCAGCTTGCGAACGAACGGGGAGAAGCTCGCTCCGTAGACAATGACATCGGCCATCGATAAATCCTCTTAAGAATAGGAATGGATCACCACCACGAACGCATCCTGCGATGCGGGTCGGCGCGGCGGGTTACACGGCGGGTCATTATTTTACGAACTTCATCACGGCGTCGGCGAAGGCCTGGCCGCGGGCTTCGTAGTTGGTGAACTGGTCATAGGAAGCGCAGGCGGGGCTGAGTACGACGGATTGTCCCGCCCGGGCGGCGGCGGCGGCTTCCTTGACGGCGACCTCGAGCAGGCCGCAGCGCCGGACGGGGCAGTGGGGGGATTGTCGCTCGATGGCGTCGCCGATCGCCGGGCCGGTGTGACCGATGGTGTACACGGCCGCACAGCGCGACGCGGCGTAGCGCGCCAAGGGCGACAGGTCCGCGTGCTTGTCATACCCGCCGAGGATCAGGTGCACGGTGTCATGATCGAAACTGTCGATGGCGAGCATGCCGGCTTCGGGCGTGGTGGATTTGGAGTCGTTGTAGTAGCGGACGTTTTTGTGGGTCGCGACAAGCTGGAGGCGATGCGGCAGGCCGGGGAAACTTCGCAGGGCGTGAATCGCATCGGTGCGGCTGACACGCGCCGATTCGCAGGCGGTGATCGCCAGCGCGGCGTTGAGCTGATTGTGCTCGCCGGGCACGAGCAGATCTTCCTCGATCGGTTCATCTTCGATGATCGACACCGCCGCCGTGTCGAATCGCCAGTCCGCCACGCTCGGCCCGAGCACCACGCGGTCCTCGTGATTCTGCTGGCGGAAGATGGTCTTCTTGGCTTTGACGTAGGCGTCGATATTGCCGTGGCGATCGAGGTGGTTGTCGCCGATGTTGGTGACGACGGCGATGTGCGGGGACCATCCTTCGAGCATGTCGAGCATGAAGCTCGAAAGCTCGAGCACGACCCAGTGCTCGGGCGTGATCTGGTCGAGTTCGCCCAGCAGCGACCCGCCGATGTTCCCGCCCATGTGCACATTACGCCGGCCGAATGCGGCGGTGAGGATGTGCGCGATCATGGCGGTCGTCGTCGACTTGCCCGCCGTGCCGGTGATGCCGATCGTGTGGGCGCGATTGGGCAGACGCTCGACGAGCAGGCGGATTTCCGTCGTGATCGGCACCTTGCGCTGCGTCGCGGCGTTGAGGAAGCGGTTGTTGCGCAGATCGACGGCGGGGTTGACGATGACGAGATCGGCCTTGGCGAAGTCGTCGACTTCGTGGCCGCCGAGGCGGTAGTCGATGGGCAGGCCGTCGAGCTTTGCGATCGAAGCGGTCAGTTCGCCCTCGGCGAGCAGGTCGGTGACGAGTACGCGGGCGCCCTGATGCACGCAGAAGCGAGCGGCCCCGACCCCGCCGCCGAAGCGGCCCAGGCCCATGATGACGACGCGCCGATCTTTGAGTTCGTGTTGTTTCATCCGACGTGGTCTTTCCACTTAACCGCCGCCATCAGATTAGCCGATATTGAGCGAGTGAGCGAATCGCGTGATTACATTCTGGATGTGGCCGGCGTGACCGAATCGCAGCCCGACGCAGCCGTCGCCACAGGCACGGTCGGCGAAGCGATGCGCCATCGTCCGTGGCTTGCCGTGCATTGGCGCTGCTGTCATGTGTACAGTCGTATCTACCGCGACCGCGCCGGCGAGGCGTACGTCGGCCGATGCCCCAGTTGCGGCAAGAACGTCCGCGCCCGCATCGGGGCCGACGGCGTGAGCACGCGATTTTTCACAGCCCAATAACCCCAACCGCCGATCGACCGCTTCGCTTACGGACTGCGCTCTTCGCGCGGCTGGCCGAAGCTCTGATTCGGATTGATCTCGCCGATCTGTTCGCCGGTGCGCGGACGCTTCTTGGACCCGAACAGGCCGTCGGTCCATCCGAAAAGCGTATTGCCCACGCTCTTGAGCGGGTCGGCCTGCTTCTTCTGCGGCGGATAGCGTTCCTCGGCGTACTCGTACTGGCTTCCGACCCAACTGTTCTTGACGCCGACCACGCGCTCCTCGCATCCCGCAAGCAGCGTCATCGCCAGCAACAGCAGCCCGAATCGTCGCATCGCAAGCTCCGAAAGGCATAGTCCGTCCTTTATCTTAGCGGTGCGCCCCTCAAGCCGCCAAACACGAGGGCCGATGCAAGTCATGACGGTCGGACCACCGATTTGACGGGCGGTATAATGCTTGCGGAAATGATTCCACGCACCGGGCGACATCTTTCGATCCTGCTGGCGGCCGCGGCCCTCAGTTTGGCCGGGTCCGCGCGATCCGTGCGTGCCGGCCCACCCCTCGACAATAAGACCGTCGCCTATCTGCAGCGGCTCTCCCAAACCGATCAAAGTAATCCGCAATCGCTGATGGCGCTCGCCGACTGGGCCGGCGACAATGACTTGGGCATTCAGGCCGCGGATCTGTATCGTCAGGTCCTCAAGCTCAATCCCGCAGATGAACATGCGTACAATCGGCTTGTCGAAATCTCCGACAAGACGCGCCTGTCCGACGACCCGCAGCGGCAGGCGGAATTGAGCAAACTGCTCGGTCCGCGTTTTGAGCTGCACGTCTCGCCGCACTTTTTGATTTTTTATGACACGGACAAGGCGTGGGCCTTGAACCGGGCGGTGCTTTTGGAGAAGGCACACGACCTGTACTTCTCCGCGCTGCGGCGGGCGGATATTCACGCGCTGCCGCTGGATCGCCGGCTCGTGTGCGTGCTCTTCGACTCCCACGCCGACTTCACCGCCTATTCGCTTCAGGCCGACGGACAGGACATGGGATGGTCCAGCGGGTACTACTCGCAGAAGACCAATCGCATCGCCTTCTACAACGACACGTCCAGCCCGGATCATCAGCGCGTCGTCGAGCACATCGAAGAGCTTCAGCAGACCGTCGACGATCTGCGTCAGGCGATCACACGCGACGCCCGGAACATCGCGCTGGTCAGCGATCACCGCCGCAAGCTCGACGATGCGAGCCGCGAGCTTCAGTGGAACCGCAATCGACTTCAGGTTGTGGCGAACATGATCAACGCCGCCAAGACCACGCATGAAGCGGTGCATCAGCTTTCGTTCAACTCCGGCGTGCAGACGAACGGCGTGATGTATCCGTTCTGGCTCTCGGAAGGACTCGCCACCAACTTTGAAGTGGATGATCCCGCCCGGCCGTTCGGCCCGTACTTCGACAATGTCGAACGCCGCCGTCTGCTCGGCGACGTCGCTTCGCACAACCGCGCCCTGCCGCTCAAGGAATTCGTCACCCTCTCGCGGCTCCCCGTTGACGACAAGGCCAAGCTCGCTGACCTGTATGCACAGGCATATGGCTTGTTCCAGTTCCTCTTCAAGAAGCGCCACGATCAGATGCGCCAATATCTCCAGCAGCTTTCGAAGATCCATCCCGGCCGCCGCTCCGACGCCTCCATGCTCCAGGAATTCGAAGACGCCTTCGGCCCGGTCCGCGATGTGCAGGAACAATGGTCCAACTACCTCCGCACGCTGCGTTGAAAAGTCGTGATGTGGCGATGTGGTGATGTACCCCCCAAATGCCCAGGGCTGAGCGCCGCGAAGCCCCGGATCGCCTTTCCTTCCCCATCTTCCCCTATAATGCCCTCCTTACCGGCGCGCGTAGCTCAATTGGATAGAGCTTCGGTCTTCGGAACCGAAGGTTGCAGGTTCGAGCCCTGCCGCGCGTATTTTTCGCCGCTTGCGGCTTGGCATTCCCATCCATTGAGGTCGCACTATGTCACGAACGCTATTACTTCTGGGCGCGATCCTGGGTCTGACCGCCGTGCTCGCAGGCACATTCGGCGCGCACGGCCTCTCGCAGCTCAACCTCGACGCCCATGCCCGTGATGTTTACGAAATCGGTGTGCGCTATCACATGTATCATGGCCTGGCGCTGATCGCCCTCGCTGCCGTGGCGTCGCGGCATCCGTCGGCGCTGCTGGACATGATCGCTTATCTGTTCACCGGCGGCGTCGCTGTGTTCTCGATCTCGCTCTACGCCCTGGCGATCACCGGCATCAAATGGCTCGGCGCGATCACACCTCTCGGCGGCATGTGCTTTCTCGCCGGTTGGGTCATGCTCATCGTCTTTGCTTTCAGGTTGCCGCGCGCTGCTGCGTGATCGTCCGCTGCGTCGCCAGATCCGCCGAGTGCTCCGTGCTCCGTCGATAATCGCCCGGCGTCATCCCCGTCTTGTGCTTGAACATCGCGCACATGTATTCCGGATGCTTGAACCCTGCGAACTGCGCGATCTTCGGCAGCGTGAAATCGGTCTCGCGTAAGAGCTGCTTCACCCGTTCAAGCTGCACACGCAAGATCTCCGCCTTCGGCGACCGGCCCAAAAGCCGGGAAAATCGCCGCTCCAGCGTGCTGCGGCTCAATGGAACCTGCGCCAGCACCGACTCGACGCTGATCCCGTCCATCGCATGTTCCCGAATGAACCGCACCGCCGCCGCGATATCCCGGTCCGCCACCGCCAGCACGTCCGTCGACTGCCGCGTCACCACACCCCGCGGCTCGATGAACATTTTGTGCTCCGGCGCCGGCCGACCCGCCATCATCGCATCCAGAAGCGCCGCCGCCTCATACCCGATCTTCTCGGTGTTCGGCGCGACGCTCGTGAGCGGCGGATTGCACAGTTCGCACAACACCTCGTCGTCATCGACGCCGATCACCGCCACCTCGTCCGGCACGGCGATGCCGCGCTCGTTGCAGGCATTGAGCACCTGCTGCCCGCGCACATCGTTGCAGGCGATGAGACCGATCGGTTTGGGGAGTGCGGCGATCCAGTCGGCGATCTGCGCCTCCTGCATGAGGCCGCGGACTTCGATGCTGGTGGTGGTGTCGCCGGCGTCCTTGCGCGGTGCGCCGCCGGACCCGTTGAAGATCGCCGCCTCGACCCCGCGCGCCGCCAGCAGCTCGCGCAGATATCGGAGTCGACGATCCGAGTAGTTCGTGCCGGCGAATCCGCAGTAGGCGAACTGCGTGAACCCGCGTTCGAGCAGATGATCGATCGCCAGCCGCACGACGGATTGATCATTGGTCTCGATGAGCGGGATGCCTGGTACATCATGCAGACCGCGCAGGTCGATGGTCGGCAGGTTGAGCTTCTGAAGCTGACTGATGAGGCGGGGGGTTTCGATGCGCGCGATCACGCCGTCGCCCTTCCATTTGTGCAGCCAGTCGGGCACATCATCCGCCTGCGCCCGCTCCTGATGGAAGATCGACCACCGCCCATGCGTTCGCGCATACGCCGCAATCCCGCGCAGCAGCCCCCGGCCGTATGCACGTGACGACTCTATGAGCAGGGCGACTTTGGGGCGATGGGTCATGCGTCTGCATTATATCCAAAGTATTGCAGTTTTGCATGATCACATATCGTCGTTCAAGTTGTTTTTATATACGAACTTGTGTATATCTACATTTTGTATTGTCGCTCTCGGATTACTGGTTTACGTCAGCTCGCCGATGGGTTTGCGTGCCGCGATCGCCGAGGTCCGCAGGCCTGATTTCGCTTCGCCGTTGCCTGTACAGGTGTGACGATAAAAATTATAATTACTGCATCAATCCGTTGAACAAGCAACCTCCCCTGGAGTGGTTTCATGCGTCAATCGCTTGCGGTGCTGATCGTGTCGGTGGTGTGTGCGGCGGGGTCATTACCGGGGGGCGATGTGCGGGCGGGGGAGGGGTCGGCGGCGGACGTCGTGCTGCCGATGGAGCGGAGCGCGTATTACATCGGCGAGACGGTCCCGCTGGGTATTGCCCATCTGGCGGACGACGCGGAAACACATCTTGAGTTGGTCGCGGCGGACGGATCGGCGCTGACGCTCTATCGCGGTCAACCGCGCGCGATCTTTCTGAACACGGCGCCGCTCGCGCCGGGCGATTATGCGCTTCGGCTCAATGGGCAGGCGCTTACACATCGACTGACGCTCGTGAGCGTGCTGCGCAGGAGCGCCGCGTCGATGCAGGATGAAGCCGCGCCGCCGACGCCGCAGTTCACCAAGGAGCAGCGGGCCAATGCGCAGGCCGCCGCGGACGCCAGCGCGGTGCATTGGGATCACATCACGAACATCTACCGCGCCTCCGGCGTGTCGACGGCGATGCTCGTCGGCCGGGCGGACAGCGGCATGTTCCCCTTCATGGACGCGATGGCGCGCGCGGGCACGATGGCGATGGTCAACTCCGACACGCGCCCCACGAGCTTCTGCCCCGTCAGCACGCCCGACGAAATCCGCTCAATGAGTCGGCGGATGATCCTTTTGGCGCAGGCGAACGGGCGCTTTCCGAATTTCGCCGGGTTCTGCTACAACTGGGACCCGACCGGCTTCGCGCCGGGCAATCGACGCATGCTGCTGACGTACTGGCAATGGGGCGATTCGAAGGACGCGCTGCGCCGCTATATCGAAAACATCGACCACGAATTGGCCAATGAGTTTACGCGCACGACTGGCCTGGCGCCCGTCACTGAGGGGCAGTACATCGCATATCTCCTGTCGATCCGCCGTCCCGAATTCGCCACCGCGATCGACCTGCCGACGCACCTGTGGCTGGGCGAGATCGCCCGGTACACCAAGCCCATGTCCGACACGCAGCGCGTGGCGTTCGAGCAGCGGCTCGACGCATGGTCGTGGTTCCTGATGACGCGCTACGCCGACACATACCGCGCCTACAATCGCAACATCAAGTCGATCGATCCGACGCTGCGCGCGACCGCCAGCGTGCAGGTCGATCACGCCGCGGTCCGCTTCGGGCAGTATCACCCCAGCGCCGACGAGCCGCTGGACTTCCATTATCAGTCGACATGGAACGACCAGGCAGGCGGCCCCGACTACGCCTTTCAACCGCTCTACACGCAGGCGATTCTCGAAATGCATCGCGGGGACAAGCCCATCTGGATCTCCAACGCCACCGGAGCCGCGCACGGGCGAGCGGCTTATGCGGGCAAGATGACGCGCTTCGCGGCGCACGGTCTGCCCTTCGGCGCGACCGGCATCGGCTTCGCCTTCGAAGCGTTCAGCACCGTCGCCGGGTCGATGAACGCCGGGAGTCTGTGGGACAACGTCCGCGACAAGAGCGGCGGGGACGACATCCGTGCGGGCAAGGCGTTCCTCGATCGATTCGCGTCATTGGCGACGAACGCCCGTGCCGAACACGGCGTGGGCGTTCTGTATTCGCGCGCTCAGTACAAGCGGCAGCACATGGTCCCCGGCTTCGGCACGCTCGGCTACAAACTCATCGTCTCGCTCGCCCGGCTGGGCTACACGCCGCGCTTCGTCACCGAAGAAGATCTGCTTGCCCATCGCGTCGTTGATCTGCCCGCGCTGATCATCGCCGGTCAGACCTTTCCGCTCGAGGCCGATGTGTGCAGCGCGATCGCAGCGCTTGGATCGGCGGGGACGAAAGTCATCGTCGACGGCAACACGACGATCGACCTGCCCGGCGTCGATGCGGTGAAGATGGACTACGCGCTGCCGTTCACCGTTCCCGGTCAGCCGCACAACTGGTCCGTCCCAAGCATGACCGCCAACGAGAACGACACGATCAGCGAAGCCCGCTGGCACGCCGAGTTGGCGCCGCATCTGATCAAGGCGCTCGGCGACGTCGGACGCGGATATTTCACATCGGACAAAGGCGCGGATACGGTTGTGTCGCTCGCTCAGATGGTCGGCGGGGAAGCACGCTACCTCATCGCCGTCAACGATTCGCATGTGTTCACGCAGGCGGACTGGTATCAGGTGCGAGAAAAGATTTCGCCGACGATTCACGCACCAAAAGACGCGGTGATGTACGACCTCACGGCTGAAACGTCGCTGGGGGCGATCGGGGCGGCGGACGTCGATTTGACGAATACGACGGCGCGCGTGCTGGCGGTGCTGCCGCGTGCGGTCAAGGCGATCGGGTTGAGCGCGACGCAGAAGGCGTCAGCGGGCCAAGGCGTGGGCGTCAGCGTTTCGTTCAGTGACGGCGACAAGCTGATCGCCGCGGTCGTGCCGTTTCATCTGGCGCTGCTGACGCCCGACGGCAAGATGTTCGCAGAGTTCTACCGCGCCACAGCGGCGGCGGGCGATTTCTCGATGACGATTCCGCTGCCGATCAATGCGGCGGCGGGGGCATGGTCGATCGTGGTGCGCTCGCAACTTGATGGTCTGACGGCGACGCTGCCGCTGCATGTCGCGCCATTGGCGTATGCGGAGGCGGGCTGCACGCCGATGACCGACCGGCTGATCGTACGAAATCGGGAAGCGATCGATCGCGTGCTGGCCAAAGGGGCGAAGGTGGTGTTGCCGATTTTCGACGGACCGGAGGCGGAGCGCCGGCTGGCGATCGCGCAGAAGATCAAGGCGATGCTCGGCGAGCGCGGCGTCCAAGTCGACGTGCGCGAGCACCCGGTGATGACGAACTACACGCTCGCATACGAACTGACCGACGAGCAGCGCGCGGAGAACGCCAAGGCGGAGTCGGGCGAGGCGATCGGTGCGGTGAAACGGCTGACCAAAAACAGCAACGACTGGTACGCGGGGGCCCCGGCGTTCTACTTCGGCCAGCCGGTGATTCTGCTGGACGTGACGAATGTACGGGACAACCCGATGGCCGAGTCGCTTGATGACTTGGGCGTGCTCTGGCCGCGGGTCAGCGCGGCGTTCCCGGGGCGCGGGCGGGGAGTGGTGCAGGGGGCGGACTGGGCATTCGCGCCGTCGGTCGACGCCCTGATTCTTCAGGCGGCGGACATCGATTCGCTCGCTACCGTCGCCGAGTCGCTTGGCAATCTGCCCGCCGATCGGCTCACGCCGAGCGTGCGCGCCGTGCGCGAGCAGGTCTGGCGTCAGTATCACGTCGGCGGCGCGCCAGACGCGCCCGTGCTATCGGGGCTCACCGCAGACGGGCTCACAACCGGCAGCGCACCCGAGCCGTATCGCATCACATTCAGCGAAAGTCAGCCGCCGACGCCGGATCATATGCCCGAGCGGGCGCTGAAGGTCGTCGAAGCCAAAGCGCTTCCGGCGACGTTCGACGCCAAAGCGTTGGTGCCGCAACAGTGTGATGAAGGTCGGTGGTTCGCCACGGGGACGCCGAGCTTTCTGGTGAGTGATCTGCGGTTCAGTCAGGGGCTGGTCGCGCCGGTGGAAGCGGCGTCGGCGGGGCGCGTGCGGATCACCTACGCCGGCGTGCTGCGATATTCGGATCGAAAGCCGTGCTGGAGCCCGGCGTGGGAGGATGTGCTGAAGCTGCGCGAGGCGACCGTGCCGGTGAAGCGCGAGCCGATGCGCATCGATGTCATCATCGGCGGCAAAGTCGTCGGCTCGCTGACGCCGACGAAGACGGAGGAGCGCGAAGTGCCGATGGAACTGTTCGTCTCGGGCGCGAAGCCGAAGATGGTCAGCGAAGAGGTGGTGACGGAATTGAGCGGTGAAGTGGAGTTGTCCGCGGGTCATGTCAACGTGCTGCTGGCGCCCCGCAATATCGTTGACGGCACGATGGGCTCGATCGTCATCGCGCCGATCGAAAAGTGAGCCCGATCACGGTGAGAAGATCTGCTGGTAGTAGTCGAGGTCGATGTTGTTGGGGGCGTTGAAGTTGTTGGTGTCGATGAGCGGCGTGGCGGGATCGCGGAAGGTATAGAGAGCGCTGTGACCGTCGGCGAAAGTCATGGCGTTGGTGTTGCCGAAGTGATTGGCGGCGGGCCAGTCCCACCAGATGTCGTGCTTCGTCGGATCGTTGGCGGGGTAGCAGACCCACGACCCGCGGTTAGCGCCGCGATTGTCGACCTCGTCGAGGATCATCAGTCGCTGACCGGGTCCGACGATCATGCCGAGCGTCGTCGCCGGTTCGATGAGCCAGCCGCTGGTCCCGCCGCAGTAGTTCGTGAAGGAGTAGCTGCGGATGTAATCGCGCGGCTCGTCGGGGCACAGGTACAGATCCAAATCGCCGAGGTAGGGCCAGAGCTTGCCCTTCTTCAGATCGTCGGGCACTTCGATATAGCCCATCGCGCGCGCGTCGGGCGTGGTCCATGAATGCGGCAGGCCGATGTTGCAGTACGAACCGACGAGCTTGCTGTAATTGTCGGAGGCGTAGCTTGTCGCCGCGACGGCGAGCTGGCGCTGATGCGTCAGACACACGGCAGCCCGGGAGGACTGAATCGCGCGGCTCATCGACGGCATCAGGATCGCCAGCAGCAGGGCGATGATCGACACCACCACGAACATTTCGATGATTGTGAACCCGACGCGTCTCATGTTGCCCGCTTCAAATTGTACCTGCATCCCGGCCGACGCATCACTTGGCCGGCAGGGCCCACGGCGGCTGCGTCTGCGTCGACTCGGTGTTCCACATCAGACCCCAAAGGCCTTCGAGCGGCACCTGGTGCGCGCTGCCGTCGACGAAGACGACGTTGACCGCGCGTCCGTGGCGATTGATGCACACCCGACCGGATGCGGAGCTGTTCGACCCCGTCAGCGTCGGCGGGGGACCCCAGTTCGGTCCACCGTTCACATTGTTCTCGAACCAGACGTCGACCCACATGCTGTCGGCAAAAAGCGGCGTGGCGTCAGGTCGGGTCGGGTTGTCGAGTTTGCGCCAATGCTTGCGTTCGTCGCGCGCATCGAACACAGGGTCGGCGCCGTCCGTTCGCCGATAGTTACGCCCGTCGAGCATCCACGCATTGAGCGCGAAGCTGCCGTCGAATCCGCGGATGAAATTGATCGTCGATGCGACATCCGGTCCGCCCCATGCGACCGACACCGTGCCCCAGCCGGAGTACGCCTTGGGCGTGTCGAGCACGTAGTCCCATTGCCCGGAATAATCGACCGGTGCCTCGGGGCAGAGCATCACCCGATTGTCCGCGAAGTACGGGCTGAAGATGTGCATCCAGTACGTGTCGTACGTGAGCCCGCCGGTCGAGAGGCCGGTCGTGCGGTAATACTTGTAGAGTCGGCCGAAGTGATCGCCGCAGTAGGCCTGCACCGCCAGCCCCATCTGCCGCTCATGCGTCGCGCATACGACGCTCCGCGCATTGCGCTGCGCATCCTTGAGCGACGGCAGCAGGATCGCGACCAGCAGGGAGATGATCGATACGACCACCATCAGTTCGACCAGACTGAATGCGCGTCGTCGCATGGGGTATCCCTTGCTTCAGCGGCGGCGTGCCGCCGCCAGTGCCAATAGACCCAGACCGGCGGCTCCCGGAAGCGCCATCGGCGTCGGCACCACCACCACGTTTTGCACCAGCCGCACCTGCCCCGCCACCGAGTAGTCGACGCTGTAGTTCTGCGCCGTCGCGTCGGAGAAATCGAAGAACGCGCCGGTGCGCGTGCCGGTGTAAGTGATGATCGTGTAGCTGGCATCGGTGAGCGTGCCGACGACGTCGAGCACGCTGGCGCCGCCGAAGGAGAGATTACCGGTGATGTTGAGCAGGTCGATCGACGAGCCGGAGACTTCGGCTTCGAAGATGTTGTTGAGCGTGAAGTTGCCGGTTATGTTGATGGTATCGATGGAGTTGCCGGGGGCGAAGGTGCCGTTGACGGTGACGGACGCGCCGATGTTGCCGTTGCCGCCGAGCGTCGCTCCGGAGGCGACGGTGTAGAGTCCGCCGCCGGTGTGCGTGCCGTTGACGATGAGCGTGCCGGCGGAGACGGAGGTTGTGCCGGTGTAGGTGTTGGCGCCGGTGAGGATGTACTTGCCGTTGCCGGCCTTCACGAAGGCGAGGTTGTTTTCATTGGTGAGTGTGCCGCCGAGCTTGCCGTTGAAGGTTGATGTGCCACTGGCGAGATCGACGGTCAGCGTCGAAAGCGCGGCGCTGCCGCCGACGGCCCGGCTAACCACGCCGTTGCCGCTGTCGTCGCCCGAGTGCGTCAGATTGGTCACCGTCTGAGCGACGCCGTCAAGCTGGAGAATCCCGCCGTTGTTGTTGCCGCTGTTGCCGAGTTGCACGCTGGTCGTCGTCGGCAGGCGGTTGGCGCTGCCGGTCAGCTCGACCTTGCCGTTGTTGATGAACGTATTGCCGGTGTAGTTGTTCGCGGCGGAGAGAAGGAGCGTGCCATCGTTGGTCTTGGCGACGTTGCTTGAGCCGGTGATGACATTGGCGATCGTCGCCGAGTTGGCGGCGGAGAGCACGCTGATGTTGGCGTTGGTGCCGGAGAGGGTGATGCCGCGGTTGGCGTCGTCGATGACGACCGCGCCGCCGGAGGTGTCGAATTGGAGGGTGGCTCCGTTGTTGATCGTGAGTTGGTCGGCGGCGAAGGAGCCGGGGTTGTTGCCCAACTGGTGCTCGTCGGAAATTTGAAGGGTTCCATTGTTGATTGTGGTTTTTCCGGTGTAGGTGTTGCCGGCATTGGAGAGGGTCCACGATCCGGCACCGGTCTTGAAGAGCGAGGTGGCGCCGCCGCTGTCGCCGATGAGCGCGGCGATGAGGTTGCCGGAGGTGTTGGAGCCGTCGAGCGTCAGCGTGCGTGCGCCGGACTGGCTGTTGAAGCCCATCGCGCCGGTGTTGTTCAAGCCGAGCGCGCCGACGCCGGAGGAGTCGATAGTTCCGCCGGAGGTGCCGACGCTGAAGAGCCGGTTCATGCTGACGGCTCCCGCGCCGGTGCCGGAGTACTGCTCATACTTGAGGGTGCCGCCGTTGAGAACGAGGGAGTTGGCGTTGGTGGTGGCGTTGGTGGAGTCACCGCGGCCGATGTCGCTGTTGGATCCGACGTTGGCGAGGTTCGAGACGGATAGGATGCCGGCGTTGATGACGGTCGGGCCGGTGTAGGAATTGGCGCTGAAGGTGCTGACGGTGGCGCCGTTCTGTCCGCCGGCGGATCCGGTGACGAGTTGGAGCGTGCCGTTGCCGGACTTGGTCAGGCCGATGTTGTTTTCGTTGGTGCTCGAGCCGCCGAACTGACCGGTGTAGGTGCTCGTGCCGGAGGCGAGATTGACGTTGAGCGTCGCGTTGGAGGCGGAGCCGCCGACGAAACGGCTGGTGACGGAGTTGGTGGCGCCGGTGCCGGAGCGAGCGATGTTGGCGACGGTTTGACTGACGCCGTCGATTTTGAGGATGCCGCCGTTGTTGTTGCCGGAGTTGCCGACGGTGACGGTGGTGCCGGTGGGCAGGCGGTTGGATCCGCCGGACAGTTCGAGGGTGCCGTTGCTGACGTTGGTGCTGCCGCCGTAGGAGTTGGACCCGCCGGTGATGATGACGGTGCCGTCGTTGGCCTTGCTCATCGAGGTGGAGCCGGTGATGGGAATGGCGACGGTCAGCACGCCGGTGCCGACGGCGGAGAGGGAGCCGCCGCCGGTGGAGAGGACGATGGAGCGGTTGGAGTCATCGAGCGTGACGGCGGTGCCGGTGGCGACCTGGATGCTGGCGCTGCTGCCGAGGGTCAGGTTGTTGCCGACGACGTTGGCGCCGAGTTGGCTTTCATCGCTGATTTGAAGCGTGCCGCCGCTGACGGTGGTGCCGAGGGTATAGGTGCTGGCGGTGGTCCCGCCGAGGATGAGCGTGCCGGTGCCTGTTTTGGTGAAGCCGTTGGTGCCGCCGATGGCGACGTTGATCTGGATGAGTCCGCCGGCGAGGTTGTCGATCTGGCCGGTGTTGGCGAAGACGAGCGTGGTGTTCTTGGTGCCGCCGCCGACGTTGTTCTGAATGGTCAGGTTGGAAGTGGAGGTGGTGTTCTGCAGGAGGATGCCGCTGACGCCGTTGAGAGTCAGCGTACCGTCGGCGGTGGAGGAACTGTTGCCGATGTTTCGATGAGTAGTGCCGGAGGCGAGCAGGATTTCGCCGACGATCTGGTTGTTGGCGCCATTGTTGGTGGAGCCGTTCATGTTGATGCCGACGGCGGTGGCGGTGTTGCCGGTGACGAAGGCGGCGATGTCGCCGCTGCCGGGGACGGGGCCGGACCCGCTGTTCCAGTTGGTGCTGGTGAGCCAGGCGCCGTTAGTCCCGCCGCTGTAGTTGATCGTGGAGGCGATCGCCGGCGGCGTGACGGCCAGACCCAGCGCGAACATCGCAGGCAGCGCGCAGGCACCTAGCGCGATCGGACGTTGGCGGAGCGTACGAAGCGTGTCAATGCGATTGTTCATGCGACGGTGCCTTTTCATGTCATTCCCTTTCTTGGTTCGATGCGCCTATGGCCATTCTCTGATTCGATCGCCTCCCCGACCCGCCGCGATGGGCCGGATGCGTTCATGGATTCTTCTCACCGGCCCGCTCGCCTTCCGTCTCGACATGCACCACATCCGCCGGCTCGACGCCTTCCGATCGCGCTGCGATGCACGTGATATCGAAATCGAAGGCGAAGGCATCGGCGTTGTAGTTGCCATTGGGTCCGACCGCGATGTAGATCATCTGTCCGTGCTTCAGATAACCCAGGTCCGTGTCGAACGACGTCGACGACGCGCCGGCGGCGAGTACGCTCAGCGCCGGTCGGATCACGCTGTACGAAGTGAACACGCGCACCTTCACGCCGTTGCCCTGTTTATCGGGGTTCGTGAGGCGGATCGAACTGTCCGTCACGGCGTAGAACCCGTCGCGATCGACGGTCCACGCGGCGATGACGTAGCGGTCGACATGGTTGGCGCGGTCCATCGTCGCGCCGGGCTCGGGCAACATTGTCTGCTGCGCCCCGAGGCCGGGGTGCCCCCAACTGGCGGCCAGACGCATGAACAGCGCCGGCGCATGGTTGGTCCCATCGCGATCGCCGTCGGCCGTCCACAAATCGCCAGCGGGCTTGAGCGGTCGATACGAGCCGGCGTCCCAGATGGCGCCGTCGGCGAAGTTGCGGCTCGCACTGGCGTCCCAATCGCGCGGCGCGTTCCAGAGATAGCGCCATCCCGCCGTGGGCGTCGACGTCGCAAAGTCACGCTGATAGCCCGCCACCACCTGCGCCTTCGATCGCGCCGGCTTGAAGAGATTCTTCGGTGGCGACTGCTGCACGAGTTCACGCGGGGGCTCGAGCCCGCTTAGATTCAGCGCGATCGGCCCCGACCGGCCGTCGGGCTCGACCGCCGCCGCGTACCCCGAAGTGACGTGCCGCAGCACGCGATCGTTCGCATCGCGCAATTCAACTTCGCCGACGAGCACATGCAGCTCGACCCGCCCCGACGGCCGCACGATGCTGGCGAATTCCGTGCCCAGGTCGATCATGCGCACCCGCCCCGGCGTCGTGAGCGTGAACCCCCGCGCCTTGTCGGGCACGAACACCTGCAGGCGCCCGTTCTTGAGGAATCCACCGTTTGTCCCCGTCAATTCAAATTCGCACGGGCCGGTCAGGTCGACCACCGCGCCGGAATTGAGCATGAACTGCGCGCTGCCGGAGGTTAATTGCACCCGCCCCGGCGGCAGCGTGCTGCCGAGCTGCAAGGATGCGTCCGCATCGGCGAACACCGCATCCTGTGCATTGGTCAGCAGGGCGACGGACTGATCGCGCGACACCGGCCGTATCGAAGGGCGATCCGCCAGATAGCGCAGCCCGATGATCATGCACAGACCCGCCAGCACCGCCGCGATGGCGACGACGATCAGCCGCCGCGATGCGTTATTGTTTGCGTGCAGTGGCATCGGCCGAATCTCGACGGAGGCGGCGCGGTATTGCCATGACAGCATGGCGTGCATCTCGACGAGGTCCAGGTAGTCGTGCTGCGCCCGCGCATCGCCGGCGGCGGCTTGCAACAGCGCGGCATGCTCATCCGTCGACAGCGAACCATCCAGGAGAGCGGTCAGCAGGCGGACCAGTTCGCGCGGCGGCGTCAGGTCGTGGGTCATGTCGACGCCTCCTCCGCGCCGGTGCGCCGGACGCAGTCGATGACCAGGCGGCGGATGCGGTAGAGCGTCTGCGAGATCGATCCGACCGGGCGACCCATCTGTTCAGCCAGCCGATGCACCGGCTCGCCGGACGTGTAGCGGCGAAGCAGCAGGTCGCGCTGATCGGGTGTGAGCTTTTCGATGCACTGATTGAGCAGGCGGCGGCGGTGCTCGAAGTGAGCCGCCCGATCGTTGGCGGCGGCGGCGATCTGCTCCAGGTCGCGCTCGTTGAAGTGCGACCAGTTCCGCGCCCGGTCCCGCCGGAAACCGAGCACTTCGTAATAGGCGATCCGGCAGGCCCACGCCGTCAGGTCCGAGCCGTCGGGGTATTCGTGGGCTTTTTGGAGGATGACGAGATTGGTGCGCTGGAGGACTTCCGACGCGGCATCGGCATCGGGCAGAATTGACATAATATACGAATAGAGCCGGGGTTGTATGCCGGTCAATTGCTGCCCGAATTGCTGCTGCCGCCTTGTAAACCGCATCGTTGCGCGCTTCCTTCTCTATGAAGCGCCTTACTCGGCCCAAATCTCAACAACCCTTTTGCACCCGACTCAGCGATATTTCACCAGCGTCTCGACGCTCCGCAAACTCAGCGGCGCGGCCACGGACGCGTTCCGCCCCCGCACCGTGACGACCAGTTCGTTGTCCCCGTTTCGCAGCACGTTCGCCACGTCGAAATCGAGCCATGTGTCGTTGTAATTGATCCGCCTCACTGCCTGGGCCGGGTCGAGCGGCTGACCGTTGAGCTGGTACGTCACGTCATCAGGCCCGGTGAGCTGCTCGATGAGCAGACGTAGTGTCGCGCTCGCCAGTGCCTTGTCGCGCCGCGCGGCCGGCAGATCGTCGGCGATCTCGATGTTCACCTTCGCCGGCTCGCCGACTTCGAGTTTGAGCGGCATCGACCCGCCGTGATCGGCCAGACAGACGGTGTAATGCTTGTCGAGTCGGGCGAGTGTCGCCGGGTCGCCGATCTCCTTCCAGTTCTGTCGATCGAAGCCCGCATCGTTGAGGAACGGAATGAAATGCTGGTTCCAGATGAGAATGCCTTCCGCCCCGCGCGCCCAGTTAACCGCCGCCGCGGCGCGGAACTTTTCGGTCGAGTTGTAATTCTTCTCACCGAACAAAACCGCCGCCGAGCGCGGGCGCGGCTCCATGAACGCATCGAGGTTCTGAGCCAGGACATGACACTGCGTCCCCTCCGCCGCTTTGCGATATTCGCCGATCGGCAGCGGGTGCTCCCATCCCTGCACTGCGCCGACGATGACATAATCGACGAGCCCTTCGCGCATCCACGTCGCTGTGTCGATTCCCGCCGCCAATCCCTCCGCCAGCGACCCCGGCACGCGGACGGACAAGCCGACCTTTCGGCCCGCGGTCTTGCGCTTGGCTTCGATCCGCGCATGCGTCTTGCGGATCATCTCGGTGATCAGCGCCTTGCCGCGCTCCGCCTCGCCGGTCTTGAACAGGTACGGAAAGCGGCAGAAGTCGAGGTTCAGCCCGTCCAGATCGTACTTGTCGATCGTCTCTTCGATCAGCGCCATCCGGTACGCACGCACCTGCGGCACCGCGAAGTTGTACGACGTCGCTCGCCAATCCTTCTCACCCAACAGCCATTGCGGATGCTCACGTTTCATCGGCGAAAAGTACCGATTATTGAGCGTGTCCGGCAGATGATGATCGTGCGTGTCGTTGAACCGCAGCGACAGATACACCGCGATACCCGCCTTGTGTCCCTCGCGAATCAATAGCGCCGGGGGGTCCTGACCCTGTTCGATCAACTGTTGCGTCGTGGCGTACACCCGCCACTCCCCCGCCGTGTCAAACCGCTTGATCCCATCGCCCCAGCGCGGCCCGATCTTCGTGTCGTGAGAATACCAGTCGCTCAATCGCGACGACAGCGTCGCCTTGTACGGGTCCGTGCCGAGCTGCCAGTAGAGCGTGTCGATCATCGTGTCGCGCAAGGGATCAATCGTCGAGCGGATCAGCCCCGCTGCACCGATCGGTCCCTCCATGTCCGGCGCCGCCAGCGTGCCTCCGTCATTGCACAGCACCAGCCGATGCGCTCCCGCCGCCGCGCGCGTCCGCTTCGCCGAGTCCTCCGCCGGTGCGACACACGCCGTCGCCATCAGCAGAACGAACATGCCGCATCGCAATGCGCCCCGTGAATGCATCATGGTTTTACCTCCGTGACAGGACGGGCCGGGTAAAGCGCCGTCGTCGGCACATGCTCGATCGCCTGCGAGAAGCTGTACCACACCAGATGCGCATCGCTATTCGCCCCCTCCGTCGCCTGCCAGTCGATGCGGATCGCATACCGATGGCCCGCCGTCAGCGCGATCGGCTCGGTCCATTGCTTGTCCTTCTTCCCCGCCGTGTCCATCACAAGTTTGTCATCGAGCCAGATCTTCGCACCGTGGTAATACACGCCCAGCACATACGCCTCCGAATACCTCGGCTCGATAAAGCCCTCCCAACGCACGCAGAACTTCGCCGGCAGTTCCGCGCCGATCGGCGTGCGCTTGCGCGTCTGATCCGTCAATGGCATCGCCGCATCCGCATTCTCGCCCACGCGCGGCCACCAGACGCCCAAGTGTTTCGCATATCCGTACACTCCGAACCACACCTGCGGGTCGATCGTCGTGCGGATCGGCTCGCCCGTGAAATCCTCGCCGACGAAATACGTAGCGTTGAGCCCGGTGCCTTGTCCGACAGCGGGCGTCGTGGCCGATTTCAATTCGACACTGCCCGATTGCCGCTCGATCTTGTCCAGCCCGTCGATGCGGTAGACGGGGATGTTGTTCCAGCCCGATCCGAACCAGAGCATTTGCCCGTCGGCGGTTTTGACGAGCGTGCCGCCCAGTTGCATGTCGTACTGGTGCAGCGCGAAGTTGCGCCATCCGTCTGCGTAGTCGCCCTTGCTGATGTCGCCGCGCCACCATGTGTAGACGCTGCGCGGCAGACCATCGTCCGCGCCGTGGTCCATCACGCCGCCGACGTACAGTCCGTCCGTGGTCCAAAGCTCGCACGGGTGCACGATCTTGTCGGGCACGCCGATGATCCCGTCGATCGGGCCGCACACGTCGACGGGGTAGTGCAGTCGCCCGCGATAGTCATTGAACACTGCCGCGTGCAGTCCGCTGACCCAGGTCACTTCGCCCGACGCGTTGACGTGGTAGACCGAGTTGGCGGAAATCAGCGGGCCGGGCCAGCGGAAGCCGTGCCCGCGCGGCGCGAACTCGTCGGACTTGTACCCGTCGCCCGCCGGCGTGTGATGCGCGACGACGAACCATCCGCCGTTTCCGTCCGGTCGAATCCCCTGCACCTCTCCTGCGGGCATGTTCTGCTCATGGTTGATCACCTTGTCCGGGCTCCACACCGGCGCGCCCGTCGGCGTCCGCCCCGTGCAGGGCACCATCCGCCATCCCGCCGGGTTCATCGCGATGTACAGATTGAGCTGATCGTCGATATACAGATTCCGCCCCACGTCCGGCGTACCCGTCCGCGGAAGATCCGTCTGAATCGTCAATTCATCAAGCTGCATCACGTGATCGCCGTTAGCGTCGGCCCATGTGAACTGATGCCATTTTCTTCGTTCGCCCCATGTTTTGTCGTCCTCCTTGATCCCCTTCGCCGCCATCGCCTCCAGAAACAGAGGTGAATAATCCTTCGCCTCAACTTTCCACCAATCCCAACTCTTCCGCGGCAGAATCCCCGCGTACAACGCCACCGGCTTGAGCATCCCGGTCGCGTCATCCGGCTCCGCCAGATATCCGCCATTTCCCGGTCCCGACAGGTACACTTCCTTCTTGCCATCCCCGTTCAGATCAAACCGCAGCACGCGATGACCCTGCGCCATCTTGTACGTGTTGATGAAAAAATCATCCTGCACATCGACCTTGTTATCGCCGTTGATGTCGCCCGCCCATTTGTACACCCCGATAACCTTCCACCGTCGCGCCGCGTAGTCGACGCTGATGTGCATGATCGAATTCCACTGCGTATCCATCCAGACTTGTGTTGCATCCTCCGGGTCGGGTACCGCGTCCGTGTAGAACTGCTGCCCGCCGTACCATTCGCGCAGCAGATGACCTTCGCGATCAAAGTGCGCGGTCCGCCTCGGCGCCTCCGTTTCGGTAATCACGAACCCGCCCATCCCGTCGGCGGCGACGTCGAGCACCTCGCGAAAATTCTCCGCGACATACTTGCCCAGCCGCCGCCCGCCGATCTGTCCGTACGACTTGATCAGCTTGCCGTTCGCATCAAAGCGATGAATCCGCTGATCCTCGTCCGCGATCGAAATCAGAATCTCGCCCGAACCGAGGTCGACATCGACGCATCGTGCATCGGTCAGCTTGTCGATGAGCGTCTTGGGCTCCGCGACGTCGTCGGCGATGAGCAACAGTCGATCGGCGTAAAGCGCCACGACCTGCCCCGCCGGCGTCACGGCGATGTCCTTCAAATCCGCGGGCATTTTGCGGTGTTTGAGCACGTTGAGCGTCTGCGGGTCGAGCCAGCCGATGACGCCCTTGCTTGACGCGGCGACAAGTTGTCCCGCCGCGGCGTCGATGCGCTCGATCGTGACGGGGGTCGGCGTCGACGCGTCCGCTTCCGTCAGCGGCAGCGTCACCTGCATCCCGCGGGAAACGCCTTCCCCAGTGGCGATATCGCGCACGTAAAGAAAGCGCTCGTCGGGTTTGTCGTTGTAGTGGCGCATGCTGATGAAATACATGCGATCGCCCAGCACCGTCAGGTCCGCGCCCTGATGCCAACCTTCGAGCGTCGGCATCGCCCAGTGATACCCGCTCGAGTTCGGGTCGTTAAGGTCCGCATCCAGATCGACGCACACCGCCTGCGGCGAGCCCTCGCACAGACTTGCCGTCATGTACAGCCGCCCGCCGATCGCCTCCACCGCGCGCGGCCCACCGTGCTGGCTGGGCCAGTGGTGATACGAACAACTCGTACCCAGCGACAGCAGGTATGTGGCGGTCAGCCCGTCATGTCGCATCAGGCGCCATTGATACGATCCTGCCGCGGCGGGCTTGCCTTGCGCGTCGAGTCCGTCCCATGTCGCGCTGTGCTTGCCCGGTTCGAGCGTTTGTCCGCTCATGAGCGTGCGCACCATGTGCCCGTGCGCATCGTACACCGCCACCGACACCGGCCCGGGGCGATTGATCTGGAAGTCGATCGTCGCACCGGCCCATCCTCGCGAAGCGATCAGCGCACTGAAGCACGCGGCCCCAAACCACGAATGCATGATCCAACGGCATGTCGAATTCACCATGCGATGCCTCCACGAATTGTTGCGATGCTGATGCCAAATCCGACTGCGAAGGAACCTCGCCGTATTGACGCGGCGGGTATCATAACGCCATGACCCACCTTCAACGCAACTGCGTGTTCGAGTCGCCCGAAGGTCTGACCCGTCGATCGCTCATCGCCCGCGCGGGTCTGGTTTGGGCCGCCGGGGCAGTCGCGCCGATCGAATCGCGCGCCGACGAGGGAGCGAAATCGCCGCCGTCCGCGCCGCTGCTCCTCGCACCAGAGGCGACGATCATCACGCGCACGCCGTCCGTCAAGACCCATTGGATTCACGATCCGGGCATGGCGCGATTCGACGATGGCGAGTTGTTCGTGACGGCGCACATCCGCCCGCGCGATGAGAAAAACCCCTGGATTACGAAGCCATATCGCAGTGTCGACGGGGGAAAGAACTGGCAGGCGCTTCCGGAAATACCCTTTACCGACACGACGCCGATCGTGCATGAGGGCAAGCTCCACGTGCTCGGCCAGACGCGTCACGGCGGTTCGTGGTACGCGATGGTCAGCGAAGACCGCGGCGCCACATGGTCCAAACCCACGCTGCTGCTGGAGGGTTCCTACTGGAACTGCAAGACTTCGATGACGGTGCGTGCGGGGCAACTCTACTGGGCGATGAACTCGGGTGATCCGTTTTACGCGAACATCGTCGGCGTGGCGTGCGATCTGAAGGTCGGGCTGCTGAACCCGGCGGCGTGGCGGTGTTCGCAGGTGCTCACGCCGCCGCTGCCGACGCTGTGCATCCCCGCTTCGCAAAGCGGTGGCGCCGACGATTCGGCGATGCGATGTCTTGAGCCCAATGTCATCGAGGTGAACGGCCGGCTTCGCGTCATTGCCCGTTGCAACACCGGCGGGCGCGGTCAGATCGCATCCCTCGCGGCGGTGTTCGATCTGGACGATCGCAACGGAGCGCTGCAACTGACTTTCTCGCACTATCACCCGATCCCCGGTGCGCAGTGCAAGATGTTCATGTTTCACGACGAAAAGTCGCGGCTTTACTGGATGCTCTCCAACCTCGTCGCCGACCCGCTCGACCAGCTCGGCTGGTTTGAACATGCCGACAAGTCCCGGCTCAAGGGCGGACCGAGCAACGATCGGCGGGCGCTTTATCTGCATTACGGTTGCGACGGACTGAGCTGGTTTCCCGCCGGTTGCGTGGCGAAGGCGGAACTGATGCGCCAGTCGTTCATGTATCCGTGCGCGGCGATCGATGGCGACGATCTGGTGTTCATCAGCCGCACCAGCGTCGACGGGCTCAACCAGCACGATGCGGACCTTTGCACGTTTCACCGTATTGCGGATTTCCGCCGCCTCGCGATCGATATCGCGCCGCGCACGGCGTGACGACCCGCTAGCGGAGGGGCACATAGGTGTACACCTGCTGCGCGGCGTTCTGATTGTTGGCGGAAATGCGCGCCAGTCGATCATCGTGCATGGCGATGTCGGTGATGAGTCGATGCGAGCCATCGCGGAAGATGAAATTGCGATCGATGAGGCCGCGCTCGCCCGGCGGGCCGATGCCCCAGCGTGCGAAGGTGTGCGTATCGCCGGGAGGCGATGTACCCAGCGCCTGGATGAATCGGAGTTTCGACGGTTCGCGGTCGGGGTGCGATGAGTACCAGTTCTGAATCCAGAACCAGTCGACGTCCAGATCCGCCACCAGCACGCTCACCTCGGTGCGCTTACCCGTCCAAAGATCGGGCGTCGTCGGTCGATCGCTGAGCCGGAACATGTATGACGCCGGGTCGTTCCGGTTGACGCTCGTGCCGAAGTACATTTCGTAACCGAGCATGATCTCATCTGCGGTCGTCGTCTCGATGAACTTCGGATCGGTGAATCGATTGAAGGGGCATTGGAGCGTATCGAACGAAAAGTATTTGGCGAACATCGGGCGGTCGTCTTCGTCGTAATATTTGATCTGGAACGGCTTGGGATTGAGCCCGACGCACGTGCTTCGATAGGGAAACACGCCGAAGTTTCCCGCGGCGTAGCTCAGGGCGGCGAGACTGATCTGATGCTCTTGCGCGGCACAGATCGTGAGCCGGGCGGTGTAGCGCGCCTTACTAAGTGACGGCGTGAGGATCGCCATCAGAAGGGTAATGATTGTCACGACGACAAGCATTTCGATGAGCGTAAAGGCGCGCCTTGGCATGGGGCTTCCTGTAGCCGCCGCTCAACGAGCGGCGCGGATGCGCGACATATTGTGTCGCGGCTATTTCCTGCGACGCATCAACAGACCCATCATCGCCAGCCCCGCCGACAGCGCGGCCGGCGCGGGGACGGACACGACGTTCTGCACCAGCCGGACCTGCCCGTTGACCGAGTAGTCGACGCTGTAGTTCTGGCTGGCGGCGTCGGCGACATTGAAGAATGTGCCGGTGAGCGAGCCGGTGTAGGTCATGATGGTGTAGCTCGAATCGGTGAGCGTGCCGATGATGTCGAGGATGCTCGATCCGCCGAGGGTCAGATTGCCGGTGATGTTGATCTTGTCGATCGACGAGCCGAGCACTTCGACCTCGAAGATGTTGTTGAGGATCAGATTGCCGATCATGCTCAGCGTGTCGATCGAGTTGCCGGGAGCGAGCGTTCCGTTGACGGTCACATTCGCGCCGATGGACCCGTTGCCGCCGAGTCGTGTGCCGGCGTCGACGGTGTAGAGTCCGCCGCCGGTGTGCGTGCCGTTGATGATGAGCGTGGAGGCGTTGGCGACGTGGGTCGTGCCAGCGTAGCTGTTGGAGCCGGACAGGATAAGCTTGCCGCCGCCGTCGATGGTGAGTCCGCCGGCGCCGGAGAGATTGCCAGAGAAGGTCAGCGTGTTGGCGCCGGTGACGAGGGTTTTTAGCGTGACGGAGCGACCGAGGGCGATGTTGCCGGTGAACGCGGCGGTATTGTTGGTGCGCTGGCCGAGTGTGATGGCGCCGGAGCCGAGGTTGTTGACGTTCAGATTGCGTCCGATGGTGAAGGCGCCATCGATGAGCAGGGCGATGGGGGTCGAGCCGCTGGTGGCGTCGGCGATCTGCACGGATCCGCCGATCGTCGAGCCCAGAGCGCCGCGCGTGCCGAAGGAGAACGCGCCCGTGCCCGAACCGGTGACGTCAGCGGCGGCGGAGAGCGTCACCGAGTTGGCGGTCTTGCTGGCGACGGTGAGGTTCGTGCTTTTAAGGCCGACGCCGGCGACGTTCATGCCGACAACGATCGCGCTGGTATCGGCGATGCCGCTGATCGTTGCGTTGCCGTTGGCCCATGTGCCGTTCTGCGTCACCGACGTATTGCCCAGTGCGTCCGCCCCGACGATGTACGAACCCTGCGCGATCGTCATGGTGCCCGAGATAGTCGAAATGCCCGTTAATTCAAACGCGCCCGCGCCGGTCTTCGTCACGCCGATGAACGCGCTGCCGCCGCCGCTGAAGCCCGAGTACGAACCGGCGGTCAGTTCCGTCGTCGTGCCCGTGCTGTCGCCGACGACGATCTTCGACACATCGCCCGCGGCTCCTACGAACGTCAGCCCGCGGGAGAACGAAGTCGTGCCGAAATTGCCGGTCGCGTCGTAGGTGATGCCGCCGTGCGTGGACATGGCGATGGCGACATTGACGTCCAGTCCGCCGCGGAGCGTGAAGGCGTTGTCGGCGCTGCTGGTGAGGTTGACCTGCGTATTGGGCGTGCCGTCGCCGTCGGTGAATGTGCCGGCGGTGAAGTTAATCGTGTTGACGCTGGTCCGGAAGCCGCTGCCCTGCACGTCAAAAGTCCCGCCCGCGATGGTCAGATTCGTTGCAGTCGTGTTGAGCATGCCGGTCGTCGTGTTCGACGCGATGCGGACGGTGCCGCCGGTGTTGATCGTCAGGTCGCCGGCGATGGCGTTGACGTTCGCGGACTTGTCGAGGATGAGCGTACCGAGGTTGACGGTAGTCAGACCGGCGAAGGAATTGGCGTTGGCGCCGCCGAGGGTCGTCGTGCCGTTGCCGCCCTTATTGAGATTGCCGGTGGCGCTGCTGATGACGCCGTTGATGATGATGTTGCCCGACCCGCCCAGGAACAGGTCCTTGCCATTGATGTTGACGGCGGCGTTGACGGTGAAGTTGTTGGCGGAGTTGTTGCGCCAGTTCTGGTTGCCCATGACCTTGATGGTCGAGGTGGAGCCGACGGTGAGCGTGCGGCTGTCGGTGTTGTCGATGAGGATGCCAAGGCCGGGGCTGCCGTTGATGGTGTTGCCGACGATGTCATACTCGAACGCGCCCGTGAGCACGACGTTCTGACCGAGCGTGCCGGTCATCCAGATGCCGCCGAAGTTGCCGGTGTTGGCGATGAGATTCGGCTGATTGGCGAACGTGCCGGTGAACACGGCGTTGTCGCCCGTCGACGGGGGTCCGCCGGCCCAGTTGCCCGCATTGCTCCATGTTGTGTTCGTCCCGCCGCTCCAGGTGATGTCCGTCGCATCGGCCCGATGCGCGCCGATGACGCCCACGCACATCGCCATTCCCGCCGCGATCATTCTCCGATGTTGCCATCCGCCTTGCCGCGCCTTACTTTGCTTGCTTCTCGACATGATTCTCGTTCCTTTCGTTCGAGGCCTCGTCCTTCTTCGATCCGTCGATCCGAGCTTGCGCCTACGGCTTGCCGAAACTCGGCGTCCGCGCGTTGCTCATTTCCGGCGGCTCGGCGAACACCATCACCTGATCCACATGCACCACCGCCGCGCGCTTCTCGTCCACCGATGCGATGCCGATCGCCAGTTGAATTTCCGTCGTACCCGTCGGCACCGTCGCCCGCAGTACCGCCGCGCGATACACGCCCGCCGGCATCTCGGCTGTGACGATCGGCTCAAGGATCCGCTTCTCGTGATGCTCGGCGTCGAAGAACGCGACGTTCATCTGCGCGACCTGTCCGCCGGTCAGTGGCGCCTCCGGTTCGTGTCGCGCCATCGCCACGATCGACAGCCGCGTCCCCGCCGGATATTTGCCCAGGTTCTGTACGATCGTGCGATACTTGAATCCGCCTTCATTGGTGAACCGCATGGCGTAATCGCCCGAGTAGGCGAATCCGCGGTCCCGCCGTGCCTGCGGCAGGTTGGACCACCCGCTCGCCAGCGACTCCGAGCCCTCAAGCCCATTCTCAAAATCACCATTGTTGATCGCGATGGTCTTTCCCAAGAGCGGCGAAAGCGCCTGCGCCGACATTGGCGCGATGCGCACCGAGTCGTGCTCGAAGTGCGCGACCTGACCGACATGAACCAGCGCGTTGCGATCGCCGCGCACCGCCTTGACCGCTCCTTCAATCACGAACACCGTCGACTTGCCCATCGCGTCGGCGCTGGCGACGAAGCGCGTGCCCAGGTCGATGACCCGCCCGCCGTCGGGGAGCGTCACGGTGAACCCGTGCGCTTCTTTGGGCACGAATGCTTCGAGGCGCCCGCGCACGAGCTTCGCTTCATTCCGCCCGGTGATCTGCACTTCGCACGGGCCGTTCAGATCGATCACCGCCGTCGATGTGAGCATCAGTTGGGCAGCCCCGCGCACCAGACGAATCGGCTCCGACATCACCGCGCTGCCCAGCGCCAACGAGTCCGCTGCATCGGCGAAAACCGCGCCTTGTTTGTCCGTCACAATCGCCAGTCCCGGTCCATCCGCGTGCAAGACGACCACAGGCGATCGCTCCATGGGTCTTTGCCAGTACAGCCACCCGATGCCCGCCGCCAGCGCCACCATCGCCGCGATGGCGATCCATCGCGCCGAGCCGCCGTCGCGCGGCAACGGTCGGGGCGCCTGATCAGTCACGCTGACCTGCCAGCGCGTCGTCCATGCCAGCGCGGCATGCGTCTGCGCCAGTTCGCAGTAAAGCTGGCGAAACATGCAGTCGCTGCGCAGGGCCGACTCGAAGCGCGCGTGGGTTGCTTCGTCGATGACCCCGTCAAGGCACAGGGCCGCCGCATTATGAAACTCATCTTGGCTCATCAGCGGCGCGTTCATCCGTGATCGACCTCCGTCAGATGGCGACGGACGCATTCGGCGAGTCGGCGGCGGATGCGGCCGAGCGTCATCGAGATCGAGGCGGCGGGGCGACCGCGTTGAGCCGCCATCTGCGCGACCGAACCTTCAGGCCCGTAGCGATCGCGCAACATCTGCCGCTGCGGAGCGGGAAGCTTGTCGAGACACTGATGGAGGGCGGCGAGTCGATGGTCAGCACGGTCGTGTTGTCGCTCGGCTTCAGTAGCGATCAGGTCGGCGACGTCGTCGCTGAACACGTGACGATCACGCTTACGGTCGCGCAGGAACGCCCGCACCTGATTCCGCGCCAGCCCGCAGGCCCAGGTCATGAACGGCACATTCCGGTCGTACCATTCGGCCTTTTCCCAAAGCACGCGGTTGGTGTTCTGAAGCACGTCATGCGCGTGATCAGGATCGGGGAGAAGTGACGTAATGTAAGCATAAAGCCGGGCTTGCGACTCGGCGATGAGGCCGACAAGATCGCTGTATTTCATGTGATCGTTCATGCGCGCGGCTAATCCTCTACCCAGTGAATACCACTTGCGTCAAGAATCGAATCATCCCGGCGGCGGATTTATCGCTGCGGGGCGATCGGCGGGGACGCCGCAAATCCTCAAGAGGTTCAGGCGAAAACTCATTGGCGCGCGGGGGGCGGGTCGTATCATGACCCATTCACACCCGCCGAGGCGCCTGAGGATGCACATGACGATCGAAGGCAAACGATGGCCGGTGCTGCGTGCACTGATCTGGCTGATCGTGCTGCTGCTGGCGGCGGCGTGGGTGCGTGCGGCGGAGGACGCGCGGCCGAACCTCGTCATGATCCTCGTCGACGACCTGGGCTACAACGATGTGGGCTGCTTCGGGTCGCCATTGATCAAGACGCCGAACATCGACCGCATGGCGGCCGAGGGTATTCGCTTCACAAGCTTTTACGCCCAGAACGTCTGCGGGCCGAGTCGCGCCGCTTTGATGACCGGCTGTTACCCCATCCGCATCGCCGAGCCACATAACACCAAGAGCGGGCACACCGTCGTGCACGCCGACGAAATCACCGTCGCCGAGTTGCTCAAGCAGGCCGGTTACGCCACGGGGCTCATCGGCAAGTGGCATCTGGCCGGCGAAGGCGCGGGCAAGCAGGGGCGCGGCACCGGACCGTTCGATGCATCGCGCATGCCCAACGCACAGGGCTTCGACTACTTCTTCGGCACGCCCGCGCATAATGGTCACACGCGCGAGCATGAACCCGCGACCTGGAAGACCGAAGTCTACCGCAACAGCGAACGGCTCGAGACCGACGCGGATGTGAACACGCTGACGAAACGCGAGACTGACGAAGCGGTCAAATTCATCCGTGACCACAAGAGTGAGCGCTTCTTTGTGTACCTGGCGTACAACATGGTGCACGTCGCGCTGGGTGCATCGGAGGACTTTAGGGGCAAGAGCCCGCGCGGGTTGTACGGCGATGCGACGCAGGAAATCGACTTCGGCGTCGGACAGGTACTCGCGACGCTCAAGGAACTGGGCATCGATGACAACACGCTCGTCGTGTTCACATCCGACAACGGGCCATGGGTCGAAGCATCGATCGGCGACTACGGAGGGAGCGCGTATCCTCTGCGCGGATTCAAGATGAACACATGGGAAGGCGGGCTGCGCGTGCCGGGCGTCGTGCGCTGGCCGGGGCATGTGCCCGCCGGGAAAGTCAGCGATGCGATCGTGACGACGCTCGATGTGCTGCCGACGTTCGCGTCGCTCGCCGGAGCGAAATTGCCGACGGATCGGAAGATCGACGGCGTGGACATGAGCGATTTTTGGCGGGGAAACACGCAAGAATGTCCGCGCGACGAGTTCTTCTATTATGCGTACACGCATTTGGAGGCGGTGCGCGACGGGGCGTGGAAACTCGTGCTGCCCCGGCCCAAGAGTCCGCCGTGGACGAGCTGGTACGGGCGCATGATCGACGCTGTACCCGCGCCGGAGCTTTACAATCTCGATGACGACATCAGCGAGAAGCACGATGTGGCGGCGGAACATCCCGACATCGTCGCGCGCCTGATGAAACGTATCGACGCGGCGCGCGAAGATCTCGGCGACTACAACGTGATTGGAACCGGCGCCCGTTTCTTCGACCCCGGTCCGCATCGGCCCGATGCGGCCAAGTGGATCAACCTCCGAAATAAGTGAGTCATCTATGCGAATCGTTCATGGGATGTTGCTGGTGATGGTGTCGCTGGTCACGATCAGCCGGGCGGACGAGCCGGCGATCCGGCATTCGTTCTTCGTCGCGGGGCAGGAGACGTACATCGTCGACGAAGACGGCAAGGTCACATGGACCTACCCCGCCGGGACGCGCGACGGATATGTGCTGCCCGACGGGCACATTCTCATGGCGGTCTCGAAGAACAAGCAGTATCCGGGCGGCGCGGTGGTGGAGGTCACGCCGGACAACAAGGTGGTGTTCGAGTACAAAGGCACGCAGGGTGAAACGCACGCCGTCGAGCCGCTCGAAAGCGGCAACATTCTGACGGTTGAAGGGGGGGCGATGCCGAAGCTGATGGAACTGACGCGTGAGGGGAAGGTCGCGGTGGAGTTTCCGCTTCAGTGTCAGGTGCCGAACGTGCACATGCAGACGCGCATGGCGCGGAAGCTGGCGGATGGGACGTATCTGGTGCCGCATCTGTTGGACTTCGCGGTCAAACAATATGATGCGACCGGCAAGGTGCTGGCGGTGATCGATACGACCGCGCCCGGCGACACGCAGCACAAAATCGAAACATGGCCGTTCACTGCGATTCGCCTGGCCAATGGGCACACGCTCTGCGGGCTGACGCACTCGGATCGCGTTGCCGAGTTCGATGCCGAGGGGAAGATCGTCTGGCAGCTTACGAACGAAGACCTGCCCGAGCCGCTGATTCACGACGCGTGCGGCGTGCAGCGCCTGCCCAACGGCAACACCGTCATCGCTCCCTACGCTTCGCGCACCCCCGGCGCGGTGAAGCTTTTTGAGGTGACGCCCGAGAAGAAAGTCGTCTGGACCTACAAGGACGACAAAAAGCACGGCATCCACGATTTTCAGATTCTCACGACAAATGGTCAGCAATTGCCGTGGCCTCCGTTAAAATGACGGCATGAAACATCTCGTGGATCGCCACCGCATCAAACCCAAGTCGCGCGTCGATCTGAACAAGATCCCGACCCGCGGCGACGGGATCGACAAGGACAAAGCTCATCATCAGCTTCAGAAGATGGCCAAGGAATTGGCGGACCTTCAGGAGCTTATGTACGCCGAGAACAAGCACGCGCTGCTGATCGTGCTGCAGGCGATGGACGCCGGCGGCAAGGACTCGACGATCCGCGAAGTGCTCAGCCAGGTCAACCCGCAGGGCTGCCGGGTGCACAGCTTCAAGGGTCCGTCGTCGCTGGAGCGTTCGCACGACTTTCTTTGGCGGATTCATAAGGAGACGCCTGAGCGCGGGATGATCTGCGTTTTCAACCGCTCGCATTACGAAGACGTCGGCATCGTGCGGGTCAAGGAACTGGCGCCCGACGTGGTGTGGAAGAAGCGGTACGATCACATCAATGCGTTCGAGAAGATGCTCAGCGACGAAGGCACGACGATCGTCAAGTTCTTCCTGCACATCTCCAAGGATTATCAGAAGCTCCGCCTGCAGCGTCGCCTTGATCGGGCGGACAAGCTCTGGAAATTCAGCCCGGATGATCTGGCGGAGCGCGGCCGGTGGGATGCGTACATGAAGGCGTACAACGAAGCGATCAGCCGGTGCACGACGAAGGACGCGCCGTGGTACGTCATCCCATCGGAGCGGCGGTGGTATCGGGATTGGGCGGTGACGAGCGTCTTGGTCAATACGCTGCGCGGGCTCAAGATGAAGTACCCGGAACCGACGATCGACCCGACGAAATTCACGGTCGAATGACCGGCAATTGCGGGCAATATCGGCTGGATTGTCCGCGTTGTGCTGCGAAGTCCGCCAGCTTTCATGAAAGGTTCGCCATGCGCCGATTTCTCGTAACGACTGCTGTTCTGATGTGTGTTTCGATGGCGATCGGCGCGGACAAGCCCAACATCGTCTACATCCTCGCCGACGATCTGGGCTACGGCGATGTGCACGCGCTCAATGCCGAAGGCAAGATCGCCACGCCGCACATGGACCAGCTTGCGGCGACGGGCATGACGTTCACCGATGCGCATTCGAGTTCAGCGGTGTGCACGCCGACGCGCTACGGCATTCTGACCGGTCGCTACAACTGGCGCAGCCGGCTCCAGCACGGCGTGCTGGGCGGGTACAGCACGCCGCTCATCGAGAAGGGGCGCATGACCGTGGCGTCGATGCTCAAGGCCGAGGGTTACGCGACGGGCTGCTTCGGCAAGTGGCACCTGGGCATGAACTGGCCGCTCAAGGAAGGCGGGGCAGCGGATGACGAAGGCAACTTCGGGGCCGGGTATAAGGACGCATGGAAAGTCGACTACGCCAAGCCGATTCAGGACGGCCCGATTGCACGCGGGTTTGATGAATACTTCGGCATCAGCGCCTCGCTTGACATGCCGCCGTACCTGTTCATCGACAACGACCGCTCCGTCGGCATTCCGACCAAGGAAGCGGAGCTCTGGGCGCATCGCAAAGGTCCCGTCGCCGATGACTTCAAGCTCGAAAACGTCCTGCCCGAAGTGACGAAGCACACGGTGGTGTACATCGAGAAGCACGCCGCGGACGCCAAGGCGGGCAAGCCCTTTTTCATTTACATGCCGCTTCCCTCGCCGCACACGCCGATCGCGCCCAACGCCGACTGGAAAGGCAAGAGCGGGATCAGCGACTACGCCGACTACGTGATGGAGACCGATTGGGCGGTGGGCGAAGTGCTCGCCGCGCTCGACAAGGCCGGCCTCGCCGAGAACACGCTCGTCATCGTCACCAGTGACAACGGCTGCTCGCCTTCCGCCAATTTCAAGCAGCTCGCCGAGCATGGTCACAACCCCAGCTACATCTTCCGCGGCGAAAAGGCCGACATCTTCGAAGGCGGTCACCACATTCCCTTTATCGCCCGCTGGCCCGGCAAGGTCGCGCCCGGCTCAAAGTATGACGAAACAATCTGCCTCACCGACCTGATGGCCACCGCCGCCGAAATCACCGGCGCGAAAATCCCCGACAACGCCGGAGAAGACTCTGTGAGCATCCTCCCCGCGCTCGTGGGCAAAACGACCGGCCCGATCCGCGAAGCCACCGTCCATCATTCCATCAACGGCTCGTTCTCCCTCCGGCAGGGCAACTGGAAACTCGAAATGTGCGCCTCCAGCGGCGGATGGAGCGGCCCCCGCCCCGGCACCAAACCCGTCGCCGAACTTCCCGACATTCAGCTCTACGATCTGTCCAAGGACATCGCGGAAAAGGACAACGTCGAAAAGGACCACCCCGAAGTCGTCGCGAAGATGAAGGCGCTCTTGGAGAAGTACATCGCCGACGGCCGCAGCACCCCCGGCTCGCAGCAGTCCAACGATGTCCAAGTCGATTACAAGCAGCACATCGGAAAGTAAGGGGAAGGGGGATGGCGGAAAGGGGGGCGCCGCCATCCCAGTTTAGCGACGCCGCTCGCGGCGGGCGCGACTGGCACTCGATTGCACTTGCCGCAAATCATTTTCCGGCTGCTATAACGTTCAAATTGGCCCATCCATCTTTGTCCTTGTATCGATATGCGCCGAGCACGGGATGGTTTTCGACGACGGCTATTCCTATAGACCTCAAATCGCCATTCGCGGCAACGAGCGTTTTCCATTGATCCGCCGTCAATATCTCTCTGAATTCAAATTTTATTGATTCGACTTCCTTGAATTCTGCGTCCCAATTCAACTCCGAAATCTCAGAGACAACGATATCCGATTCGTCGGTTTCTGGTTTTAGCGTTGAGGGGAAAGTCAAATCGACAAAATAGCGTTCGTGTAACACGGCCTTCGCTATGAGTATGGGTCGCCAATCACGCTGCCCAGCACT
The DNA here is from genome assembly GCA_016125255.1 of Planctomycetota bacterium. Taxonomy (NCBI): domain Bacteria; kingdom Pseudomonadati; phylum Planctomycetota; species Planctomycetota bacterium. The sequence goes on from WGMD01000016.1 coordinate 56,177, forward strand.
CACGTTCTTAGAAAGCCCCATCGAGTAGCTGGCGTCAGGAAACAGCCGATGGAAGTCGCGGCCGACGTTCGCAGCAAGAAACGCTTTGATCGTGGCAATCTTTTCAAGCCTTGCTTGGCGCCGGTAGATCTGATTGGCGATGAAGACTCCGCCCACGATGAGCAGCACCAAGCCGGCGATGACAATGTAGCGTCGTTTCTTGTATTTGAACATTCAGTTTCCGGCTCATCTTGAATGCCGAATGTGATATTTACGACGGCACAAGCATATTACCGGATGTGGCTCACTACCTGCCCCTTCGCGTGGGTTATGATGCCTGATTCTCTAAAAACTTTGCCGCAGAATCTCATGGGTCGGTTTCGGGGCGGCGGTCTATACTGACCGGCACGCATTGAACGCCCCGCAATGGGCGTTTGAGCGTGCGACGGAATTACTCATGACACGATGCTGGACAACCCGGCTCATCGGCATCGCGATGCTCATCGCGGCGGCGGGGCGGGTGCAGGCGGCGGATGCCGACGGCGTCACGTTCTTCGAGAACAAGGTCCGCCCGATTCTGGCGGAGCACTGCTTCAAATGTCACGGCCCCGACAAGCAGAAGGCCGGTCTGCGATGGGACCACATCAGCTTCATCTTAAAAGGCGGCGAGCGCGGGCCGGAGATTGTGCCGGGCCGGCCGGAGATGAGCCGCATAATCGAAGCGGTCGGGTACGGCAACAGCGAACTTCAGATGCCGCCGGACGGACCTCTGGACAAGTCGCTGATCGAAACGCTCAGGCAGTGGATCACAATGGGCGCGCCCTGGCCGGATGAACCGGTGCCGGGGGGCGGATCCGCGGGGGCGACGCATCGCGGTTTTGATTTACAGCAGCGGCGGGCGGAGCATTGGGCGTGGCAACCCGTGACCAACGCACCGGTGCCGCAGGTCAAAGACACGAAGTGGGCGAGCGATCCGATCGACAACTTCGTTCTCGCGAAGCTTGAGGAAGCGGGGATCAAGCCGGCGGGTGATGCGGATCGGCGCACGCTGATTCGTCGCGTTTACTTTGACATCATCGGATTGCCGCCGACACCCGAAGCGGTCGAAGCGTTCGTCAATGACCCATCGCCCGATGCGTATGAGAAGGTCGTCGACGGGCTGCTCGGATCGGAGCATTACGGCGAGCGGTGGGCGCGGCACTGGATGGACTGCTTCCGTTGCGCCGAGTCGCGCGGGCACGAGTTTGACTATGACGTTCCCAATGCGTGGCAGTTTCGCGATTATCTGATTCGCGCGCTCAATGACGATGTGCCGTACAGGCAATTCGTGATGGAGTCGATCGCGGGCGATCTGTTGCCCGAGCCGCGCATGAGCAAGGCGGGCGACTTCAACGAGTCGGTGCTCGGGACAGGGTTCTGGTGGCTGGGCGAATGGGTGCATTCGCCGGTCGATTTGCAGCAGGACGAAGCGGACCGGTTCGACAACATGGTCGATGTCATGGGCAAAAGCTTCCTGGGCATGACGCTCGGCTGCGCCCGCTGTCACGATCACAAATTCGACGCCATCAGCACCAAGGACTACTACGCCCTGTTCGGCTTCCTTCAAAGCAGCCGCTATCGCCAGGTGCGCTTCGAATCGTATGACCATAATCTGAAAATCGCCCGCGCGATTCAGACGCTTGATGATGCATCGCGCCCCAAGCTTGCGGCTGACATCGCTGCGGCGTGTCGACCGGCAGTGGAACATGCGGCGGATTATCTTAAGGCGGCGCGTCAGGCGTTGACGGCCCAAACGCCGGCTGCGGAGATTGCGGCGGGGGCGAAGATGGACCCGGCGCTGCTCGAGGCATGGGTCAGCGAACTGCGCGAGGCGCGGAAGCATGGTGATGACGCTTTTCATGCATTTGCCGTGATCGGCCCGGATCGCGATGCTTCGCCGGAGCGGATGCAGACGATTCGCCAGCAGTCGGTCGAGGCGCAGCGGAACAGCGCTGCGGATCTGCATGAGCAGGTGATTCTCGATTACGCGAAGGCGGGGGCGGACGCATGGATCACCGACAGCGTCATCTTCGGCGTGCGTCCGCAGCGGCCGGGTGATCTGCGAGTGGACGGGCTGTCGGGTCATGCGTTGACGGGCGTCGTGACTCAGTCCGCGGCGGTGCAGGGCATGATCTGGAACAAGATTGCCCTGGCGCCGCAGACGGAGGCCGACGAAGGCAGTGTTCGCAACCACGAGGGCGCACAGGGCCGCTCAATCCACTCGCCGACGTTCACGCTCAATGGTCAGCGGCTTTTCTATCTGATACGCGGCTCCGTCGGTGCGTATGTCACGATCGATTCGCATCGTCTTAACAAAGGCCCGCTGCACGCATCGATGTATCAGACCTTTGACGATCCGGTCGGCAAGCTCCGCTGGGTCGAGCACAATGTGCGCGACTACACGGGGCACAATGCTCATGTTGAGTTCACGCCGCATGGCGACAAGCCGTTCGAGTTGCTGCGTGTTGTTCTCGCCGACGATCGCCCGGCGGTGCCGGAGGGAAACGCGGTCGTGGCGACCATGCTCGAAGACGAAGCGATCACGACGCCCGACGCGCTGGCTGTGGCGTACGGCAAACTATTGACGCAGGCGCTGGATCGATTTGCCGCCGATAAAATCGTCGGTTCGCCCGACGCGGCGGATATGGCGGCGCTGGCGAACGTGATCCTTACCCGCACCGACCTTTTTCCGCGGTCGGCGACGAACACCGCCGCCGCCGAATATGCGAGCAGGCGACAGACGCTCATCACGCAGATCAAGACCGATTCGCATCTGGCCCCGGCGATGTTCGACGGATCGGGCGAGGACAACGCCGTCTTCATCCGCGGCAGCTACAAGTCGCCGGGCGACACGGTGCCGCGCCGGTTCCTCGAAGCGCTGGGCGGGCTCGATCATCCCGCCCCCGCGACCGGTTCGGGCCGACTCGAACTGGCGCAGCAGATTGTTGATGACGCGAAAGACCCGTTCGTCTCGCGCGTGCAGGTCAATCGCATCTGGCACCATCTGTTCGGGCGCGGGATCGTCGCGACAATCGACAATCTCGGCGTGCTGGGCGCGGAGCCCACCCATCCGCAACTGCTCGATCATCTGGCGTGGCGCTTCACGCATGAATTGAAGTGGTCGAACAAGGCGATGGTCCGCGCGATCGTGTTGAGCCGCACGTATCGCATGGATTCGCGCCCGCTCGATGAACACGCGGAGGAGATCGACCCGCAGAACAAACTGCTGCACCGCACGAACATTCGCCGTCTGGAGGGCGAAGCGATTCGCGATGAGATTCTCGCCGTCAGCGGGCGGCTCAACGATCGGGCGTACGGGCCGTCGGTCGATGTGTATTTGACACCGTTCATGGAAGGCCGCGGTCGGCCCAAATCCGGACCGCTCGACGGCGACGGTCGGCGAAGCGTTTACACCTCGATTCGCCGCAATTTCCTGCCGCCGATGATGCTCGCGTTCGACATGCCGATTCCGTACACGGCCCGGCCGATGCGGACGATTTCCAATGTGCCCGCTCAGGCGCTGATCATGATGAATGATCCGTTCGTCGTCGATCAGGCGAAGCTGTGGGCGAAGCATGTTTGTGATGACAAGCAGGCGACGCCAAAGCAGCGCGTCGAGTCGATGTACGAGCGCGCGTTCTGTCGTAAGCCGGACGAACGCGAGTTGGCGGAGGCGCTCGACTTCGTCGGCGATTCATCGGACCCGGCGGTGTGGGCGGATCTGGGGCATGTGCTCATGAACGTCAAGGAATTCATTTTCCTGCACTAGCGAGGACGAAACGATGCATCACCACTGCGGACGATTTCTCCCCACGCCGATGACGCGCCGGCAGATGCTCGCACAGAGCGCGGCGGGTTTCGGATCGCTGGCGCTGTCTGCAATGCTCGCGTCGTCTGCGAAGGCGAGTGTGCGCGAAGTGCGGAGCAATCCGTTCGAGCCGCGCATGCCGCACTTTGCGCCCAAGGCGCGCAGCGTGATCTTTCTGTATATGGACGGCGGGCCGTCGCAGGTCGATACGTTCGATCCGAAGCCGATGCTTGATAAGTACAACGGCAAGCCGTTTCCGACGAAGATGGAGCCGACGCAGTTCAACAACAATGGCAACACGCTCGCCAGTCCGTGGAAATTCCGCCGGTATGGCGAAAGCGGCACGCCCGTCAGCGACCTGTTTCCGCATGTCGGGCAGATCGTGGATGACCTGACGATCATTCGTTCGATGACGAGCAAATTCTCCGAGCACACGAACGCCAACTACTTCCTGCACACGGGCAACGGGCTTCAGGGCCGCCCGAGCATCGGGGCATGGGTCGGCTACGGACTCGGCACCGAATGCCGCAATTTGCCGTCGTTTATCGTCCTCAACGGCGGACTCATCCCGCCCGGCGGCCTCGATTGCTTCAACACCGGCTACCTCCCCGCCAGCTATCAGGGCTCCATCTTCCAGACCGGCGCCAATCCCGTCGCCAACATCAATCGCACCGAACGCACGCCCGAGCAGCAACTCCGCAAGCTCGCCCTCATGCACCAACTCGACGCCGCCGGCCTCGACCGCATGGGCCACGTCGACGCGCTCGAATCCGCCATCGCCAACTACGAACTCGCCTACCGCATGCAGATCGCCGTCCCCGATCTGATGGATATGTCCGGCGAATCCGAAGCGACGCGCCGCATGTACGGCCTCGACGCCAAATACAAACCCACCCAAATCTTCGCCGCGCAATGCCTCGTCGCCCGACGCCTCGTCGAACGCGGCGTCCGCTTCATCGAACTGACCTGCCCCAAGGTCGGCGGCGACCGATGGGATCAACACGGCAATCTCAAGGAGGGCCACGAAAACAACGCCCGCGCCGTCGATCAGCCCATCGCCGCCCTGATCCGTGACCTCAAAGCCCGCGGTATGCTCGACGAAACCCTCGTCCTCTGGTCCGGCGAGTTCGGCCGAACCCCCTTCGCACAAGGCGCCAACGGCCGCGATCACAACCCCTTCGGCTTCTCCTGCTTCCTCGCCGGCGGCGGCATCAAGCCCGGCCTGACCTTCGGCTCAACCGACGAATTCGGCTATAAAGCCGTCGAAAACCGACTCAACATCCACGACCTCCACGCCACCATCCTCCACCAGCTCGGCCTCCAGCACGACAAACTCACCTTCCGCTTCCAGGGCCTCGACCAACGCCTCACCACCGTCGACGAAGAAGCCCACGTCATCCACGAAATCCTCGCCTGATCAACACCCCCGTTGAGCGACGCCGCCTCCCGCCGTGAGCCCGTCGAACGGGCGGCGGGCTCTCCCTGATCACATCCCCTCCGCGCACCCGCCCGGCAAATCCGCGAAATTCCCCCATCCCCGTGCGCCTCGATTCCCGCAGCAATATCTCACATTTTCGCGCACCACTTCGTCGCTTGACGCGCACGGGCGCGCCCGTGCGCACCGGCGCACCGGGGTTGGGCGCGCCGGTGCGCGCGTTTTCAGAACTTATAACACCCGTGCGTCGCCTTCATGCGCCTTTTGCCTCCCCCGTGCGCTTTTTGCCGCGCCCGTGCGCGAAAAGCGCACTCCCCATGCGCCGCCCTTTGCACATTCTCATTCCGCCCGTAGCGAAGCGCCGCGACGCCCGTCCTGCGTAGCGCTTCGCGAAGCAGGAAGCCCCGGATAGGATTCCTCATCAGATGTACGCATCTTCCCCGTTCGTTCCTTCATTGCGAGGATGACCCATGAACCTCTTCGACTACCTCTTCAACCGCCACGCCCCTTCCCTGGGCCCGTCCCTCGAACAGATGCAACAGCAAAACCGCACCGAGTCCGACGCCGCCCGCGCCGCCCGCCTCCGCGACGAAGCCACCCGCGAAGCCCTCAAAATGCGCCTCGACGACCTCGAACACGACGTCGGCTTCCTGACCCTCGCCCTCGCCTCCCTCCTCTCCGCCCTTCAGGAAAAAGGAACCCTCACCACCGCCGACATCCTCACCGAACTCCAAGCCCTCGACCCCACCGACGGCCACCGCGACGGCCGCCTGAGCATCCGCATCCTCAAACGATGTTTGTCTGGGAAAGTGCAATGATGCGTAGGGCGGGTCATCGACCCGCGCGGTTTGTCGTGACCTCTCGATCCAACGGCGCGGGTCAATGACCCGCCCTACGAAACTGATAGGTCAGGGCGCCATCGTCAAGGAGATTGCCGTTGGCGTCGTAGGAAACGTCGTTGCCGTTGAGCTTGGTGGACTGGTTAAGCTCATTGGGATCGCGGTCATCGGTCGTCGGAGACGTGTCGCCGACGGGGGTGTATTCAGTGTCGGTCCAGTTGCCGACGAGGTCGAGGTTGTAGCTGCGCGACATGTCGGCCCCGCGGAGCTTGATTTCGTCGGCGGCAGGGATGGTGATCGTCGAAGGCGGCGACATGCCGGGGTCGAGCTTGCCGCGCTTCACTTCGAGCAGGCGGTTGGCCGAGTCGTACTGGTCGGCCGGATACAGATGGCTGAAGAGCGGATTATGCAGATGCCGCTCAAACAGCCGGTTCGACGCCTTGTCGTAACCCGCCGTGAAGCCGAGGAGGAGTTGGTTGGGGTTAAGTATGCTCATTATTTAGTACTCCATCCCATCTTTTTGTAAGAATTGGCTCGCTCGGCCACGCAAGAATACTAATTTCATTCTGCACATAGACAGAATCGAGCCACTCGCCTACCAGCACAAGGCTTTCTCTCATTTGGGTTGCAATTTTAAGATCAATTGGCTTTCCAGAAGTTAGCAGCCAGATAGCTGTTTGCACCCTTCCCTGCCAAGCACGAATAGATTTCTGTAGTATTGGATTTGGTTCACTTCTCAACATTTGAGCGCATTCGCGAACGCCACTTCTCTGAACTTGCTTGATTACACCGAATCTTCCTTCGAGAACATCCATTGCCTTTTGTCTTACAGCCTCAGCAAGAAATGCGACGACGCACTCATGTGAGTCACGATAGTTATCGCGATCGATTCTTGGTGGCAATCCTCGCGAATTGAACAACCAAAACGGCGAATAGGGATTTGTCGGATACCAATGCTGTAGTTTTGAAAACCATTATGGCATGTGCCACCTGCGCGACATCGTAATATCTAGACTGCACGAATGTCTGGACACGGAAATTATGACCATTGTCGTCGGGTTGGCATAACTAATTGCCCTCATGTATTTCGTACCCCAGATATCAGGTCCTGCGCAATTACATTCAGAAACCAAATAGCTGAAATACTTGCAACAGTAAGCTTCAAGATTTTCGATAGATTGGTTCCAATTCATTCAAAACAACTCCTACGATTACAGATTATTGGCCTTCTTCCCCTTCTGCATTATGACGAATATTGAATGGAATTCTAGTTTTGTAGGTCCGGGCCAGCCCGGACACGCCTTGCAAACCGGACCTCGAGTTTTCAATCGATACACTCATTCGCAAGGGTCGCCAACTCAAATGTCCATCAACTCTCGGCTCTCGTGTCCGGGCAGGCCCGGACCTACTTGGCTGATCGGCCGGATACAGATGGCTGAACAGCGGATTATGCAGATGCCGCTCAAACAGCCGGTTCGACGCCTTGTCGTAACCCGCCGTGAAACCGACGAGAAGTTGATTGGGGCTTTGGTTAGTCATAATGCCGGCAGCAGGAATATTTGAATTAACGTGTCACCAAGTCCAAGTTATCAATCCAATAATTACAATTAGAATCGCCACTATCGGATTGACAATCTTTAAAATAAAACTGGCCCTGTCTGATGTGGCTGGTCTACCTCTAATATATTCCATAAATATATACCAGCAAATTGAAAAAGCCACGAACGGAATAGGGTAAGTCAGACTCATCAGTTTGCCTTATTTCTATTTGCCATATACAAGTAATAAAGCAACGCGGCTGATAGACCACCCGTTATTGCCACCCCGGTCGTTACTGTTACGCGTGCCAATGGGTGCCAAGCCGGATCGAATATCAAATTATTCACACCACCAATATTTCGTGGCCGTATGTCATTAAATATGGTGCCGAGTCGCCAGCGAGGTAGGGTGGGTCAAGCGCAGCGGACCCACCACGCATGACGGACCCATATCCAAAGTTTGAGCGGTGACATTCGCGCGGCGTTCCATGAATTATTCAACCTCCAATTTTGTTTCA